>NZ_AMZS01000077.1:0-13474 GCF_000314615.1 Acinetobacter sp. WC-323 | reverse complement strand
ATGCAGACATCACAGAAGCCATGAGCTTTCCCTGAGATGTGGAAAGGTCAAACTGCAAACCTGTTTGTGCCACCAGAGATACCCCGAAATGCCCAAGATCTTGTAATGACTGTACGAGATCCACGGTGCTTCTGCCCCAGCGTGTCAATTCCGTCACCAAGATGGCATCGATTTCACGAGATTGCGCCATGGTCATCAAGTATTTTCTTTGCAATCTCTCATCCTTACTGCCTGATGCAGTTTCTTTCCAAACACCGACAACATCGTAGCCGCAACGATTGGCGTAGGCACGTAGGTCATATTCCTGTCGTTCGCAGGACTGATCGTTCGTTGATACTCGGCAATAAATGGCCGCATTCTGTCCCAATTGAACCTCCTTGCGAAATTGCAGCGCAAAGCTAAGCGTGGCGGTACAAAATAATGTACCTTTAATAGTTTAGTTTATTTGGGACTAATGAGCCATGCCGCGCCATTCTATTTTGTCGTCCACGGAATTGGGAAGCCTGTTCGAAATTCCAGATGATAGAGCTTTTATGCTTCAGCATTACACTCTGAGTGATTCTGATAAATCCATAGTCCATCAACATCGAGGGGCATCCAACAAGCTAGGCTTTGCAATTCAACTTTGCTACATGCGTTACCCTGGAGTGATATTGGGTATTAACGACGAACCATTCAAACCCTTACTTTTCATGATGGCTGCTCAACTTAGTATATCAGTGGACTGCTGGAATGATTATGGTCAGCGCGAGCAAACAAGACGAGAACATATTGCCGAATTGAAAAAAGTTTTTGGGTTCAAACTATTCACCTTGAGTGACTATCGGCAATCGGTCAATATGATGGTGGATTTGTCCCTTCAGACAGATAAAGGTCTTATTTTAGCCACAACTCTCGTTGAAAATTTACGACAAAAATCAGTCCTTTTGCCAGCTATAAATGCAATTGATAGTATTTGCGCAGAAGCAATCACATCTGCCAACCGCATAATTTATACTGCTTTGACGAGCTCACTTTCAGAAACTCATCGTCAAAATATAGATGCTTTGCTGAACCGTAAAGAGGGCAGCAAACTGACAATATTGGGGTGGCTTAGACAGTCACCAGCTAAACCAAACTCAAAGTACATGCTTGAGCACATTGAGCGGCTGAAGTGCTTACAAGCCATCGATCTACCTGAAGACATTGGAAAACACGTTCATCAAAATCGCTTACTGAAAATTGCTCGCGAAGGTGGGCAAATGACTCCTGCTGATTTGGCCAGATTTGAATCTCAACGTCGATATGCCACTTTGGTAGCAATCGTTGTGGAGAGTATGGCCACGATCACCGACGAAATTATTGACCTGCATGATCGCATTATTGGAAAGCTATTTGCTATCGCAAAAAATAAACACCAGCAACAATTTCAATCATCAGGTAAAGCGATCAACGACAAAGTGCGTTTGTATGGGCTTATCGGGAAAGCCTTGCTAGATGCCAAGCAAAATGGCAGTGATCCGTTTGCCGCCATCGAAACTGTTATTTCATGGGATGCTTTTGCAGCAAGTATTACTGAGGCAGAAAAACTGGCGCAACCCGAAGACTTTGATTTTTTACCACGAATTGGCGAGAGCTATGCAACTTTACGCCGTTACGCGCCAGAACTTCTTGCCATACTTAAATTGCGTGCTGCCCCAGCAGCAAAAGATATGCTTGCCGCTGTAGAGTTGCTCCGCAGCATGAATGTTGATAATACACGAAAAATCCCCTCTAATGCTCCAATAGCGTTTATCAAAAAACGGTGGGCAAGACTAGTCTTTACCGATGATGGTATTGATCGCCGCTATTACGAAATATGTGTGTTATCTGAACTTAAAAACTCGCTACGGGCTGGGGATCTCTGGGTACAAGGCTCTCGCCAATTCAAAGACTTCGATGAGTATTTAGTGACTGCTGATAAATTTAATCAGCTAAAACAGTCCAATGAGTTACCTCTAACCATTACTACTGATTGTGATCTATATTTGCAAAGTCGCCTTTCACTATTGGAGCAGAAATTAGCAATCATTAATCGCATGGCAGCGACCAACGATTTGCCTGATGCGATGATCAATCAATCTGGTCTAAAAATAACACCTCTCGATGCCGTGGCTCCTGATACAGCCCAAACTTTAATTGACCAAACAGCAATGCTGTTACCACATATCAAGATCACCGAATTATTAATGGAGGTCGATGAATGGACAGGCTTTACTCGACACTTCACTCATTTGAAAACGGATGACACTGCGAAGGATAAAGCGTTATTGCTCACGACCATACTGGCTGATGCAATTAATTTAGGGCTGACGAAAATGGCCGAATCATGTCCTGGTACAACTTATGCCAAACTCTCATGGCTACAGGCTTGGCATATCCGTGATGAAACTTATTCAACGGCATTGGCCGAATTGGTGAATGCTCAATTGAAACAACCTTTCGCTGAAAACTGGGGAGATGGCACTACCTCCTCATCAGATGGCCAACGCTTCCGCGCAGGTGGCAGAGCTGAAAGTACAGGACATATCAATCCAAAATATGGCGCAGAGCCTGGAAGGTTATTTTATACACACATTTCTGATCAATACGCACCATTTAGCAGTAAGCTGATCAATGTGGGCGTTCGTGATTCAACCTATGTTCTTGATGGGCTGCTGTATCACGAGTCTGATTTACGCATCGAGGAACACTACACCGATACGGCTGGATTCACCGACCATGTTTTTGCACTCATGCACATGCTAGGGTTTCGATTTGCACCACGAATTCGTGATCTGGGCGATACGAAACTCTATATTCCAAAGTCAGACATAGACTATGCCGCACTTAAACCCATGATTGGCGGCACACTGAATATCAAACAGATTCGTACTCATTGGGACGATATTTTGCGTCTGGCCGCATCAATCAAGCAAGGGACTGTCACAGCGTCGCTAATGCTACGTAAACTCGGTAGTTATCCACGACAGAATGGTTTGGCATTGGCATTACGAGAGCTGGGGCGTATTGAGCGCACACTGTTTATCTTGGATTGGTTGCAAAGCGTAGAACTACGCCGTCGGGTTCAAGCTGGATTAAATAAAGGTGAAGCCCGTAATGCATTAGCGCGCGCCGTTTTCTTTTATCGATTGGGTGAGATTCGAGATCGAAGCTTTGAGCAACAGCGTTATCGAGCCAGTGGCTTGAATCTAGTGACCGCCGCCATTGTATTGTGGAACACGGTTTATTTAGAGAGAGCGACTAACGCCCTACGAGGGCATGGTCGCACAGTCGATGATACCTTGCTGCAATATCTGTCACCGCTGGGGTGGGAGCACATCAATTTAACTGGGGATTATCTATGGCGAAGCAAAGCCAAGATAGGTGGTGGAAAATTTAGGCCATTGCGCGCAATTGAAAAACCTTAGCGTGCTATATTTTCCGTTTCCTGAGACGACCCCTACAAGGGCCGTAAGCCGTCACTGACTCCTGAACAAGTGGCTCTGCTGCATCAACGTCTTGAATCTGGCGACTACAAAACCAAGCGAGCATTGGCGAAGGAGTTTGGGATTTCTGCGCCAACGCTGTATCGGTATCAGTAGTAGTTCCAGCTATTTGATATTATTTGTCTATCTATTGAAAATTTTTCTGAGTAAAACAGGGTCGGCATCCTGAACTGAGCTTGCTCCAATTTTATTTGCTGCTAACCGTAAACAGGAATCGACCGATACAAACCAACTTGCCATCAAGTAGTAACTGAACCGATACTGTCGTAATGCGCCGACCCGCACGAACAATACTGGGGACTGCCTGTAACGTACCTATAAATGCTGGCCGCAGGTAATCAAAGGTCATCGTGGAGCATAAGGGCAGCTCATTATCACCACGCTGACGGGCAAGATAGGCGGCGGCGGCCACTTCACCAAAACTCGCGAGAATGCCGCCATGAAACGTGCCAATCATCGGGTTGCCGATATGCGAATCACGAAAGTCCATAAAGTACTGTATTTCTCCATGTTGCATTTCCTCACGAAAACCTAGAAAATCGACAAAAGGCTCGTCACACAATTTTAGTGGGGGTGTTTCCGCGCTCATCTGATTTACTATACTCATATCACTCGCCTCGCGCTTCATTGCTGTCAAAAGAGGGTCCCATCGTGCCGATTGCGAAAGAACCAGTGACAGTAGCCAGTAGCTCACCACTGTCTTCTGCAACCGCTCGGCCCGTGATAAAGGCCACCGTATCGGTTCTACCAATGCAATCCACTATCGCCTTTAAACCTACCGCAGAGGGAATACGTCGCAAAAAATCGACACGCAAATCAATAGTGGCAATCGGCTCTAACGACCGCAATGACGAAAAAATAGATAAGCCGCAAGTCGTATCCAGCAGCGTCACCAAAGCCCCTCGATGCAGTGAGCCTTTACGGTCAGAGAGTTGCTCAGAGAAGGGCATCGTCATCTCGGCATGACCATCGCTCACTGCACCAACACTAATATTGAACATATTGAATAAAGGGTGATTAGTACCAAAAAACGCCTTAGCCATGGTCAGGTGTGCCGTGTTATTACTGTCCATTTTTGAACTCCCGCCATTGCTGGCTGATTTTATTGCGAAAAAATTAGCGGCACGTCTCAAAGTGCAAGGGCGGCATCTGTATAATTACGTTCGGCCTGCATCACCGCCACAATGGCCTCTTCAATGGCGGCATATGGAAAGTTTGTGCTTTCCGAGGCAGACTTCAAACACATGGCTAATGCCGTCCATGCTTTTTCGCAAGCCCTCATTAACAGGGGCAGTCGATATTGCTGTACACTTGCGTCATAGTGAACCGCTTCATCAAGGAATTCAGCGTACATTTTGCGGAAGCCGCCGCCACCTGTGCCACGCTTTTCAATAATTTGGTAGGCAAATCGGGTCGTCCAGTGCCAATCGCCTGTGGCTCCCCAACGACTCAGTTCGGCCAGCCATGTTTCCAGTGCCGATATGCCACTCACAGCTAATGACTTGGCGTTGTCATGGATGACACCGGTAATCATCTCGGGGGTAATTTCGCCTTGAAACGCGGTGGGCGTGAACATATTGCCATAGTGAATAAATGGGGGCTGTGTAGAAAAACGTGCGCGGGTCAGTGCCTCTCGCGTCACCGACAAAACACTCGGACGCTCGGTATCGGTGACAAATACCGCACCTGTCTCTGGATTTCTCGACCAAGCGGCTATGGCGTGACCGGGAAAGTGCGTGCTGCTGTTGAAGTAAGGTAAATAAAAAATATCCGTCAGCAACAGGGTGGGGTGACCCGCATCCAAACATTTCTCCAGCGCGGTGGCTGCCGATTCGGGTGACTCGAAGGTTTGCCACTCAAAGGGTATACCGATACTTTCAAATACGCGCGCTTCAAACCCCAAAGACCGCACATGCACTAAAAATGGCACAGGGGCGTCAGCCATTTCCAAATAGGTCACGCCAAGCCCTGAGCCTAATCCAAAGCACATGGCCTCGGAAATATTCAGCCCATTAAACTCGAGCAAATCACGAATTGCGGAGCTGCCACAATGCCTCCCGATGGCGTGCGTGATACGGGATGGAGTCTTATAGTTGGTCACAGGTTTTTTGCCTCTTCGTGAAAATCTGGATTAAGGATGCCTCTTGTCATCATCTGCCATATCGCATCCGCGATCTGTTCAAGATTGTACTTACCATTTTCTTTATACCAAGTGGCAGCCCAGTTTATTGCTCCTAGCCCAATCAGTCTTAACAGATCTGCATCCACATCGTTTCGGATACAACCATAAGACTGCAGATCATCAAGAATTGTCTGCCAATATCGCTCGTATCTGTCTCTCTCAGCAATAATCTGCTCACGTGCGACTCCATGTACCGAGCGCCACTCAAACAACAACACATAAACCATATCGTCACCCGACATAAGGATATCGACATGTGTCTGCAGTGCCGATTGCATTTTTTTGAGTGGATCTTGAATCGCGGAAGTCGCCTCAACAATCCTGTAAATAGTTCTCTCAATAGCAAGCCGCATCATATCAACCAAAATATCGTCTTTACTACGATAGCGGTAATGCAGACTGCCTGGAAGAATACCACAAGCACTGGCAATTTCTCGCACACTGGTACGCTCAAAACCCTTTTCTCGAAACAGCTTGGCAGAAGCGGCTAATACTCTCTCGCGGTCAGCAACTTCGACTCGCGTAGATTCACTACTCAACATAGTTTGACTCATAACATTATATCAATAAGACAGGTTACTCGACTTGGTCAAGTCGAGTCGAGTCTTTCACGGTCTCTCCTGATCTATACAGCTTTTGCAATGGGGACATTAAAAACAATTCGTGACGCTTCCATAGGGTCTTGATGCTTATCATATTCAGCCAGCCAAGAATTAACCTTTTCTGGGATTTCGGTGTCGCTAGGATGGAAACCTGGCTTAAACCAGTCCAGATAGCGTGGAATAAGTCTGGTAATCAGGCCACGTGGTCCATAGAGGCGATAAAATCCCTTAGCAAGCACCAATGGCTGACCTTGTAGTTTGTCAATTTTCAACATATGCCAAAGAACTGAGCCAACCACCGCATGTACCAGTAGCGTTCCGATAATCAAAGCAGATGCGCGGGTGAAATACCCCCCACCTGCCGCTGTTTCGTAAACATCAAAGGCTACTGTTTTGTGTTCGACTTCTTCTACCCCATGCCACATGAACATGGCACGCATTGCGGGATGAGCATTCTTGAACATCTCACCCTCACCCTCCATAGCACCCTCGCCTAGTACAGCAGTAATATGTTCAAAGGCAGCTGTCATGGCCAACAGATACTTGGCGGGCAGGTGTTTTTGGGAGAGCCGAATAAATAATTTGAATCTTGCGATGACCTTTTCGACATGAATGCCTTGCGACTGCATCACCGCATTATACTGGTCATGCACAATGCCATGTTGCGCTTCTTGGCGAAAAAAGTTTTTGATATCTTCTCTCAGTTTAGGATCTGTGACCAGATCCTGATAGTTACGCACCGACTGAATAAAAAAACGCTCTCCATCGGGGAAGTGAATAGAAAGTGCATCAAAGAAGCGTGTTAACACCGGGTCACCGTCGTTCCAAAAAACTGGAACATCACTTAAATCAAACCGCGGCTTACGTGGCTGGATATTGATCATATGAGTCATGGCGAGAGTTTCCTTGTAAAGGCATCGAATGTCTGTAAACCTGCTATCACATTTGACCTTGAGCAATATTTTTCACCTTGGTCAGGCACAGCAAATATCACACAAGAATTCAACGGGTATTGGTCAAATGACCAAATGCATATTTTGAATATATATTGGTCGATTGACCAAATGTCAAGCCTGTCCTCAAAATTTGATAGAATGAGTTAACAACGCAGCAGGTGAGCCAGATCATCTTTGACATCGAATATAGCTACCAGACCTTTTGGCAGAGGTGTTTTTTTAATGTTAGTTTTTTTACATTAGAGTGTGTTGACGTTTGAAAATATTGATTGCAAATTGGAGGCAGACTCAGAGAATTAAAGCTCTCCCCATCCGAGTCCACCATGCCACGCTTTATGCTGAACGACCAACATTGAGCAAAGATTTCTCCTATGCTCAAGCAACAGGACATTGATCACAAACCAAATTTACGGCTCACCGTAGAAGCCATGCTCTACAGAATGTGGGTGAAATGTCCATGGCTAGACCTACCTCCTGACTGAGTTTGGTCAGCAGCCTAATCTCTACAAAAGATACAACGACTGGTCAGCAAAAGGTTTTTTCCAAAGCATACTCAGGGTTTTATCTACTGACTCTGATATAGAGTAGGGGTTATGGATAGCAATTACGTCAAGGCACATCAACATAATGCACGTGCTGCAACTCACGATCAGGAGGCGATTGGCTTAAGTCGAGGTAGCAAGACAAGTAAGATCCATCTTGCCGTAGATGGGTATGGATTACCCATCGTGTTTGCGATCACGGGTGGTGAATTACACAAAGCCAAAGCTGCACCTGACTTGCTCTCACAGGTATCTATCGATGCCATTCTGATTAACATCTGAATCAGCGTAATGCAAATCTAGCCTGATGTAGTTTTAAGCTACCCCATCAACGCCTGTACCGCAATCGACTCATCCGCCAACCGCAGTGGATCGACCGCCGTACCAGCCGTGATCAGCTTTTTGCTTAGCATAAACTCCTGCGGACGATTCACACAATCCGCCGCAATCAGGCGACCCGCCTGCAAATAAAACGCTGCAAAGCTACGCCTTTGCTGCACATCACCCCGAATCACGATCTGATCATACCCCTGACTGAGTCCCGCAATCTGCAACTTTAGATCATACTGATCTGACCAAAACCAAGGCAAACTCTTCGAGGTCCGCTGTAAGCCACACAAGGTCGCCGAGGCAATTTTGGCCTGTTCATTGGCGTTTGGTACCGACTCCAAGCGCATCCGCCGCTGATAAATCGGATTAAACGCATTGGCACAATCCCCGATGGCCACAATCTCTGGCGCACTGGTACGGCAATACTCATCAATCACAATACCATTGTCCACCTGCAAGCCCGCGTCCAGCGCCAACTCGATATTCGGTACAACCCCGACCCCGATGATCACCAGATCTGCATCGAACATCGAACCATCGGCACACAGCACCGCTTGCGCCCGCCCCTCACCCGTGATCGCCGTGACCGACACACCGGTATGAATCGTCACACCCTGTTCGCGATGAATCCGCGTATAAAAGTCCGACACTTCCGGTGCAGTTACCCGCTGCAAAATCCGCTCGGCGGCTTCCAAGACCACCACCTGCATGCCCTGCTCGGTCAATGCGGCGGCTGTTTCAAGACCGATATAGCCACCACCGATCACCACTGCTTTGCCGTTGGGTTGTACAAATGGCTGGATAGCCTGTACATCGCTGATATTTCTAAGATAATGCACACCTGCCAAATCAGACCCAGCCAGCGACACCGTCCTGACTCGTGCACCGGTACACAGCGCCAACTGGTCATACGCAAGCGTACTGCCATCTTGTAGTGTCACGCTGCGCGCTGCCCGATCAATCGCAACCACCCGCCCGTGCCGAAATTCGATCTGATTTTTTTGATAAAAAGCGGCTGGCCGAATCAATAACTCATCGACCAGTTGTGCACCGCATAAAAAGGTCTTGGACAACGGCGGTCGATGATACGGCAAATACGGCTCATCGCCGATCACCACAATCTCGCCCTGCCAGCCATCTGGCCGCAGACTTGCCGCCAACTGCGCCGCAGCATGACTTGCGCCAATGATGACGATTGTTTGCATATGAATTCACTCAGTTCATGGTTGATGCACAGCATCAATTGTTGCCGACGACAGTTGCAAAATGCCTCTGTCGCCTATTTTGATACCTACGCTTTGGCAGTCAGTTTGACCATCATCTTGGCATAGCCGCGCACAAAGTTAGACTGCACCAACTCTGGCTCACCCAATACCTCAATATTGTCGAAGCGAAGCAATAACTCCTCCCACAGAATCCGCAACTGCATCTCGGCCAAGCGATTGCCCATACAGCGATGCACACCAAAGCCAAATGACAAATGATTGCGTGCACCTTTACGATCAATCAAAAACGCATCTGGCTGTTCAATCACCCGCTCGTCACGATTGCCCGAGGCATACCACATTAAGATCTTGTCGCCCTTACGGATGGTTTGGCCGTGCATCTCGATGTCTTGCTTGGCGATGCGACGCATATACGCCAGTGGGGTCTGCCAGCGAATGATCTCGGACACCATATTTGGAATCAGGCTCGGTTGGTTTTTCAGTTTGACAAACTGCTCAGGAAACAGGTTCAGCGCATATACCCCGCCGGTCATGGAGTTCCGCGTGGTGTCATTCCCACCGACAATCAGCAAGGCCAAATTGCCCAAAAACTCCATCGGACGGTGAATCAAATCCTTGGTATCGTCATTGCTCAGCATTAAGCTAATCAAATCAAATCCCATCGGCTCACCTGCCGCTTGCTGAGCCGCCTTGGCATGCCACAGCGCGGCAAACTGCTTGGCCATATCAGCGGCGGCATTAAAAAGCACATCGTTGTCGCTAATCTCACCGCCCGTGGCTTCTGCGCTGCCCGCCAACGTATCAGACCAGTACACCAGCTTGTGCCGCTGTTCATACGGAAAATCTAACAAGGTCGCCAGCATGCGTGCGGTGATTTCTTTGGACACCCGCTCCACCCAATCAAACGGCGTATCGAGCGGCAAATCATCCAAAATCTCTTGTACCCGACTGCGGATCAGCCCTTCCATTTCTTTTAAATTTTTCGGTGCGACCACACCTTGTACCGCTTGACGCTGCACATCGTGCTTAGGCGGATCCATTGCAATAAACATTTCCACATCCAGTCCGGCGGGCGGCTTGCCAATCACAATCACCGGTTCCGCCGAAAACAGCTCGTGGGATTTGTCCACGAACACAATATCGTCATAACGGGTAATCGACCAAAATGCACCGAATGGACTGCTTTTTTGGTAATGAACAGGACGCTCGTCGCGTAGCCGCTTAAAGTATGACTGCCATTGATGCTGTCGATATAAAAACGGATTGCTCATATCGATGTCTTCGAGCTTGAGCGTGGCAACATCGGGGATTGGCTTTTCTACAAAATCAGGGAACGGTTGCGCCTGTGTCACCCGTTGCTTGACCTTTTGGAACACCTGCATGCCTTTCACTTGTAAATGCATGGGTATCGGCAGCAGGGCTGAAATTTGGTTTAGTGTGGCTTGCATGTTTTTCATGATTCATTCCTCAATGATGATGCTTAACAGCTGTTGAAATCTGCCGTCACTACATTTGAAACTCAGGCAAATGCACCACCATGCCATCCATTGCATCGGACAATTGAATCTGGCACGCCAAACGAGACGACGCCGTACCTTCTGGTACCATCTCTAGCATGCGCGCCTCTTCGTCATTGGGCTGTCCTGTCGCCGCCAGCCAAGCACCGTCAACGATCACATGACAGGTTCCACAAGCACATTCGCCACCGCAATCTCCATCAATGCCGGATACGCCGTGATCGATAGCCAGTTGCATCAGCGACTTGCCCGCTTCGATGTCAAGTACGGTGGCGGTACCGTCATACTCGATCAATGTAATTTGACCCATTATTACTACTCCTGTGTGGTATACGGTTGCTGGTGACGCCGATGAAAATAGCCATCCCTCTTTACTCATAATAGACATGTATCCATACTGCTTACAGGTCTCTTGTTGACAATATAGGGTCATTAAAAGACGATTATGGCGCTGTAGCCCCATCGTCGATTGCATTTTTCTAGTCGATGTTCTTTCATACTGGTCTGTTATTGAGGTGTTTGAGCCATGTTGCATCCAAGTCTGCTGACTGGTCTCGCCAGTACAAGTGAATCTGCTAATATCCCCTGTAGCTATACCCGTCTGATTGGCCGAGAGCTGGACTTGCAGGCGCGTGACCTACCTAAACTATTAAAATTCACCACGCTGACCGCTGAACAACTGATGCGTGACGACACGATGATCACGGCCAGCCAACAGATTCAAATCTTACAAAATAGCTTGGAGTTGTCCGCATCCGATCAGTTTGGCTTGCGTTTAGGGCAGCGGCTCACGCCGTCAACACATGGCTCGATGGGCTTTTTAATCAATAGCAGCCCGAACTTATTGGCCGTGTTACAAGCGTTTCAAACTTTTTTGCCGACCCGTATGAGTTTGATTAGGCTCGAAACACACACCAATGCTGAGTGGACGACCTGCTTGATTTTCTTTGAGCAGACCTTGAGTCATGCAGTACATCGGCTACTGTCCGAAACTGTTGCGGTGATTTTTTCGGAATGTGCCGAATTTATTGTTGGACGACCGCTGACCGAGGCGGTGATTCAGTTTAGCCATCCCGCCCCCGATCATCATGCCTGTTACGCGGATTATCTTGCCGGTACCTATCAGTTTGATCAGCCACAACTGTCGATCCGAGTGCCGACCGAGTTGTGCTTGATTGCCAATGCATCCGCGCAGCACGATAGCTATCTGCTGGCGATGCAACAATGCGAAATGATCCTCAACCGGCTCAAGACCCAACAACACAGCACCACCTACCAAGTGCAAAAAGCCATGCTGTCCTATCCGCTCGGGCAACTGAGTGAAGAGGATCTGGCTGCAGCCTTGTTTATGAATAAGCGTACGCTGGCCAGACGTCTGGTCAAAGAGAACACGAGTTACCGGCTGATTCGAGATCGGATTTTATCTGAGAAAGCCAGTAGTTATTTACATGACCCTCAAATATCGGTCGAGGCAATTGCCAGCTTACTGAATTACCACGACTCTGCTAATTTTCGGCGCGCGTTTAAACGCTGGTTTGGTGTATCACCAAGTGCTTATCGGCGAAAAATCACCCATCGGCAAGAAGAAAATGACCTGAGAGAATGAGGTTGTTCGTATGATTGTTAATACGTTGAAACATCAATACGCCCTAGAAAAATACCTTAAAACGCTATGTCAGAGATGGCAATCATATGGCAGCCCTCCACTTCCAATCCGATAACCTCAACTCAACCCAACGCTTGCAACCCGCTGTGAACTCTGTAGAGGTTTTAATTCCCATTGCAGCCCATCCACCGTCAATGTCTTCAGTTAGGGGTCGTCTCAGGAAACGGAAAATATAGCACGCTAAGGATTTTCACTCCGACTTCTTTTAACGATATCCAACACGGTATTTTTGCTTAGATTGACCAGCCGACCGACTTGTCGATAAGAGTGTCCAGCAGACACCAACTCCAACACTTTAGGTGCCAGACGATCTGACTTGGTACGTTGACCAGGACGACGACCAAACACAACGCCACGCGCTTGTGCCGCTGCTACACCAGAGCGCACACGTTCACGTAGTAAATCTCCCTCAAACTCTGCTAATGCAGACATCACAGAAGCCATGAGCTTTCCCTGAGATGTGGAAAGGTCAAACTGCAAACCTGTTTGTGCCACCAGAGATACCCCGAAATGCCCAAGATTGTTGACGCTCACTTAATATTGACCAGCGATGCTCGTTGAATATTGACCAGGCATTTAAGCAATGTAGCGTACTACACTGCTGTGGATAAATCGATCAATTGCTGTTGCTTTTTCTTCACTGATCGACGGTTAAAATAACTCTCCTTTCTCTGCTTCTCGTTTCTTTATACGCTGCTTGGCTTCCTCCGTGCTTTGCTTAAAACGATAGGATTCATTACCCGTTTCGATGATATGGCAATGATGAGTCAGTCGATCCAGCAGTGCAGTCGTCAACTTAGCATCACCAAATACATTGCTCCATTCCGAGAAGCTCAAGTTCGTCGTAATGATAGGGGTCGTCTCAGGAAACGGAAAATATAGCACGCTAAGGTTTTTCAATTGCGCGCAATGGCCTAAATTTTCCACCACCTATCTTGGCTTTGCTT
>NZ_AMZS01000076.1:0-5172 GCF_000314615.1 Acinetobacter sp. WC-323 | reverse complement strand
ACCAAGCGTTTGAGTGCGATTGCTAATTGCTCGCAATAAAACTGTAACATTGAGTCGTTATGCTCACCTCATTATCTGATTTCGTAATCAAAAATAAAGATTGATTACAACAACGAGGGTCTGGCAGCAATGATTCAACTTCAAAATATTACCGTCCAGTACGGACAAATGATTGCGTTGCATCCAACTTCACTCACGTTTCAACAGGGACAGTTTTCAGTGTTGCTCGGTGCCTCTGGTGCAGGCAAATCAACAATGCTCCGTTGTCTTAACCTGATGCAAAAACCCACTAACGGCAATATAAACATTACAATGTTAGGTTCATTGTTGGACAAAAAAATATTGCAAGAGCATCGTCGGGTACTGGCATGATATTCCAGCAGCATCAATTAATTGGTCGACTTTCTGTTTTGCAAAATGTGCTAATGGGTAGACTAGGTTATCACTCGACGCTTCGTACTCTTTTTCCTCTATCGAAGGAGGATCAATCTATTGGATTACACAGCCTTGACCGCGTTGGGCTACTTCACAAAGCACTCTCACGAGTGGATGAGTTAAGTGGCGGTCAGCAACAACGCGTGGGTATAGCTCGGGCATTAGCGCAGCGACCGGCACTTGTTTTGGCAGACGAGCCTGTGGCAAGCCTTGATCCAGCAACCGCCAACAAAGTCTTGGCGCTCTTACACCAGATATGCAAAGAAGACGGCATAACCGCTGTAGTCAGCCTACATCAAGTCGATCTCGCTAAACGCTATGCTGACCGAATCGTCGGTCTGGCTCATGGCAAGGTTGTGTTCGATGCAATACCAGCGGCTCTGACACAAACGCATGTAACTGAACTCTATGAACAAAAAGCGCAATTGAATTCAAACATTCCAAATATTACTCATAACCATTGTTTAACTTAAGAACTGAGGAGAAATAACCATGAAAAAGCTATTCGCTGTACTGGCTCTAATATTGTTTAGCCTCTTAGGTAGTGTCACATATGCCGCACCTAATCCTGACCCCGGCACATTAAAAGTTGCTCTCTTGCCTGATGAAAATGCATCAACCGTCATTAAAAATAATAAGCCTCTAGAGATGTATCTTGAAAAAGCTCTGGGCAAAAAGATTGAGCTTATTGTTACCACTGACTATTCATCAATGATTGAAGCAATGCGGTTCGGTCGTATTGATCTTGCATATTTTGGGCCCTTGTCTTATGTATTGGCCAAACAGAAAAGTAAGATTGAACCATTTGCAGCAATGCAACAAAAAGGCACAACAACTTATCAGTCAGTGCTAATTGTGAATAAGGCGGCGGGCATCAACAACATCACAGATATCAAGAAAAAAGCCGTTGCCTGGGGTGACAAGGCCTCTACATCCAGCCACCTGATCCCCAAATCAATGCTTGCTGATAAAGGATTATTTGCCGGAACGGATTACAAGGAGCATTTCGTAGGCGCTCACGATGCAGTGGCGATGGCAGTTCAGAATGGACACGCGCAGGCCGGTGGTCTGAGCAAGCCCATTTTCAAATCGCTCGTTCTGAGCGGCTTGATCGATCTAAACAAAGTGAAGGTCTTAGCGGAGTCAAAACCGTTTCCTCAGTACCCATGGGCTATGCGCTCTAACTTAAAACCAGAGCTTAAAGAAAAAATTCGTGCTGCCTTCCTCGATTTGAAAGATCCGAACGTGTTGAAACCATTCAAGGCTGAAGGATTCGGGCCTGTAACAGATAAGGATTACGATGTCGTGCGTGATTTAGGTAGTTTGCTAAAGCTAGATTTTTCCAAGTTCTAATTTTTTGAGGTCTCTACAATGAATACGAACTTCGAAGCCATATTGTCAGAGCAGCGCCAAAGCTGGAATCGAGTAGTTAGGTATGTGATATTGATTTTAGCTATTGTCGTCGGATGTTGGTATTACGTTGGTCTATTTGATGGTGAGCGTTTAGGCGAAGGCGTGCCAAGTCTTGTTAGTCTCATTGGTGAGATGTTCCCTCCCAACTTTAGTGAGTGGAGAGCATGGGTCAAGCCAGTGCTCGATACCTTAGCCATGAGTATTGCTGGAACCGCCATCGCTGTGCTTTTGTCCGTGCCCTTGGGTATTTTGGCTGCACGCAATACCAGTCCACATCCAGCGGTCTATCAGGCTGCGCGTGCTCTGTTAAATGTGTTGAGATCTGTTCCTGAGCTTATTATGGGTATAGTTTTCGTGGCAGCTGTCGGCTTTGGTGCACTGCCGGGTGTGTTGGCATTAGGCCTGCACTCAATCGGCATGATCGCTAAGTTTTTTGCGGAAGCGATTGAGCATACAGATCAAGCACCAGTTGAAGCTGCGCAGGCCGCAGGTTGCAGCCCGCTACAAGTGATATTTCATGGCATTTTTCCGCAAGTATTACCGCAAATGGCCGACACCGCGATTTATCGGTGGGAATACAATTTTCGCGCCTCAACGGTGATGGGAATGGTCGGTGCCGGCGGTATAGGTTTCGAGTTGATAGGATCGCTGCGTCTTATGCAATACCAAGAAGTATCCGCGATATTGCTGGTCATTCTTGGGATGGTGACGCTAGTTGATACATTCAGTTCATTCTTGCGTCGCAAGTTCAAGTAGCTAACCCATATAAAAAATCCGGTATACACATGAGGGTCCACATGAAACAAAAAATAGTTCTTACCCACTGGGTTCATCCTGAAATTATCGATTATTTACAATCTGTTGCGGATGTCGTTCCCAACATGACCCGCGATACTATGTCGCGCGCAGAATTGCTGGAGAGAGCAAAGGATGCTGACGCACTAATGGTATTCATGCCTGACAGTATCGATGATGATTTTCTTGCGTCCTGCCCTAAATTGAAGATTGTAGGTGCAGCACTCAAAGGCTATGACAACTTTGATGTCGATGCTTGTACCCGCCGTGGTATTTGGTTCAGCATCGTGCCGGACCTTCTGACCATCCCAACGGCGGAGCTGACAATTGGATTGCTTCTTGGCCTGACTCGCCATCTGGCCGAGGGGGATCGCCGTATCCGAACTCACGGATTTAACGGGTGGAGACCGGAACTATACGGAACGGGTTTAACAGGACGCACACTCGGAATCATCGGTATGGGTGCGGTCGGGCGAGCGATTGCGAAGCGCTTATCGAGTTTTGATATGCGGGTGCTTTATTGCGATGACATCGCCTTGAATCAAGAGCAGGAAAAGGCCTGGAATGCACGACAGGTGAGTCTCGATGAATTATTAAGTAGCAGTGACTTTGTTGTACCTATGCTGCCAATGACGCCGCAAACTTTGCACTTATTGAATGCAGAAACAATTGGCACAATGCGCACAGGAAGCTACTTGATCAATGCGTGTCGTGGTTCAGTTGTCGATGAATTAGCTGTTGCCGAAGCACTTGAATCTGGAAAATTGGCGGGTTATGCGGCAGATGTTTTCGAATTGGAAGAGTGGATCCGTGTTGATAGGCCAACAGCTATTCCGCAGGAGTTACTGACCAATACAGCGCAAACATTTTTCACCCCACATTTGGGGTCTGCGGTCGACGACGTGCGTTTCGAAATCGAGAAACTAGCAGCCAATAATATCTTACAGGCACTGACCGGCCAAAGGCCATCCGATGCTATCAATAATCCAATTTTGGAAGGCGTTAATTGATCAATCTTGAACGCGTAGTTACTTTTCTGGCTGTCGTGAATCGGGGTGGCTTTCGTGAAGCAGCCAAGCACACAGGGCTCTCACAGTCAGCTGTGACTCAGCATGTTAGGCGCCTAGAAGAGTCGCTGAGTGTCAATCTGATTGTGCGAAACAACGCAGGTTGTACGCTCACAGAGGAAGGCAAAGTGTTTTTGCCTTATGCGGAAAACCTAGTGCGCACCGGATCCAGAGCGTGCGCATTATTCGACACAAATCGTCTTGTAATAGGCGCGAGCTCGAATATCGGCATCTATGTATTGCCACCGCACTTGAGGCGGTTCAAGAAAACAGCAACTTGCAATTTTGATGTAGTCATTGGCGATAATCTTACCATTGTGAAAAAACTGGAAAACTTTGAAGTCGATGTGGCCATTATGGAATGGTGGGATCAACGAGAGGGATTTGATGCATGCGTTTGGCGAAGTGAAGAACTAGCTGTGATTGTGCCGGTGGAGCATCCGTGGGCCAAATTGGCGAGTATTCCATTAGATTGGCTGAAGGGAGAGAAATTGCTGGGGGGAGAAACAAGTAGCGGCACAGGGCGTCTGTTACAGCATTTTTTCGGAAGCGTGGCAGATTCTATTGGTGTATCTATGCAGCTTGGAAGCACAGAGGCGGTTAAACGGGCAGTACAGGCAGGCTTGGGTATTTCATTGGTGATCTCTTCGTCTGTGGTCGATGAGTGCGAGAGTGGTCGACTAAGAAGCGTTAAAATTGAAGGGATCACCCCCTACAAAAATCTTTACGTTATTTGTCGTAGCAATATGCTTGAAAATACACCATCGGCACATTTCAAAAAATTTCTACTTCAGTAGATGGATGGTATGTTGTTTATGCCAACAGTTAGAAAGTGTGAAGTTTGCCGTGACATATCATGATTTTAAGTTGATGGTAGCATTTTATTCATTTGCGTTATTTCTCTAGAAGGTAGGCGTCTAAATACTAAGTTTTCTACCTTTAAAAGGCCATATCGAACATCCACTTTAATCTGCGGTATCAAGAGAAGATTATTTTTTGCGAACATCCGCTTTGGGCACAACTGAGCCGGTTCTGGTGCTTTGAAATTAATTTAGATCAATTGCATCGCATATCCACCAGCTAACGTGTCCGTTAGTCTCACTAGCCCCTTTTCGGGTACATCTAGTGTGTCAGGTGCTTAGGCTCTAGCGCAAAAGGCGTACTCTTAATCTTCTCAAGACTCGCCTGTATCCAACCTGCTTTGGTCGCCTGATCATCACTGTGGTCAATGTCCGCGTCATTCAAACCTGATATGTGCTGAATTAGCAGGAGACTTTCACTTGGGATATGCTAGGCAGCTAACCGATAAAAGTTCTCTGCTATTTGATTTGGCGTTTTAAAATCCAAACTCTTTTGAATTCTTCGCTGATTATAAAATAACACAATGTATTTTGTAATATCTGCTTTAGCTTCATCTCTGGTTTTATAGTTGCAATGATGCACTAATTCATTCTTGAGTATG
>NZ_AMZS01000075.1:0-41903 GCF_000314615.1 Acinetobacter sp. WC-323 | reverse complement strand
AAAACTGAATAATCTGCTGACAGGCTGTACCATCGCCATACGGATTATGTGCTGCAGCCATTTCAGCATAAACATCAGGATTTTCAAGCAATTCTGCTACCGACTGTTCAATCGCAGCGATCTCTGTTCCCACTAAACGCACTGTGCCAGCCTGTACAGCTTCAGGTCTTTCTGTGGTATCTCGCATTACCAGCACCGGTTTACCTAAAGAAGGTGCTTCTTCCTGAATCCCGCCAGAGTCAGTCAGAATCAGGTAACTACGATTCATTAAATAGACGAAAGGTAAGTAGTCTTGAGGCGCAATCAGATACACATTGTCAATATCGGCTAAAAGTGCGTTTACCGGTTGCTGTACATTGGGATTTAAATGCACCGGATACACAATCTGGATATCCGGATATTTTTTTGCCAGATTCGCTAAGGCCTGACAAATATTTAAAAAACCCTGGCCAAAGTTCTCACGACGATGACCCGTCACCAGAATCAGTTTCTTCTCTTGCTCGAGAAATGAGAACTGCTGTTGAAATTGTTCGACCAGTGTTTGATCTTGCTCAACCTTTTGTTTGACTTGCAATAGCGCATCAATCACGGTATTACCAGTCACGACAATAGTCGCTGGATTCACATTTTCTTTAATCAGGTTGTCATAAGAGGATTGTGTGGGTGCAAAATGATAATTTGCCAATACCCCGGTTAATTGTCGATTAGCTTCTTCCGGCCAAGGCGAATATAAATCACCTGTACGTAGCCCAGCCTCAACATGCCCTACTTTAATTTTATGGTAATACGCAGCTAAGGATGCGGCAAACGTGGTCGCGGTATCACCATGTACCAAAATTACATCTGGCAGCCATTGTTCAAACACCTGCTCCAGACCTTTAAGTACTCCGGAGGTCACATCAGAGAGCGTTTGTCCTGGCTTCATTAAATTCAAGTCAAAATCAGGTTTTAAACTAAATAGCTCCAACACCTGATCTAGCATCTGCCGATGTTGTCCGGTTACACAGACTTTGGTCTCAAAATCTTGCGAATAGTGTTGTAACTTTAAAGCCAAAGGCGCCATTTTTATCGCTTCTGGCCGTGTGCCGAATACCAATAAAACTTTCTTCATCGAATTTACCCTTTTTATATATGACTTATTATCTATGTTTTAAAAGTCTCTTAAACCTCTAACCTGTTTGGTTAATACACGCGTTTTTATCTATATAGACCAGTACTCGAATTGGAACAACTAGACCTTGATTGAAAGGATTTGACGAAATAACAATTACAGCTCGTCGCTAAAATCCTGTTTTCCTAACGAGAATATCTTACTTGTTGCTCATCAACTTCTATCACTGCTGTGTTTTAAAGCAAAAAGCTTTAACTTTTCTCATACACTCGAATGACACTATTTTTACTGAATATAGCAGGAATGATTTCAATCAACTTTATCTTTTTTAAATGTTTTCTACAGGTAGTAAACAGTCCATTTTATGGCTTTAATCAAAGCTGAAATACGTTATTACAGCAAAGACTTAACCGAACTTGATTTAAACGCTCTAACAGTACTCAAAAGCTTTTTATAGCGTTCTTCCCAGCCTTTAAATTATCATATGCTGCAAAGCCATTTTTATGTTTTTTCAGATAAACTAAACATACAAACCGAAATGATTCTTCGGTGCTTTTTTGATATTTTTCAGCTAGAATGACCCCAATTCTAAGTCCAAAGATATGTTGTTGCGTGACAACAGATATAACTATTCAAGGGTCGAGTGTGAAGCATTATCAACTTTTTTCCATTCTTGCGATTAGTCTGAGTGCAACAGCCTGTGCTGTAACTTCTGGCTTACAAACACATGATATTCCAAGTGAAGGTGTATACACGACTGACCAGGGAACCAATGTCAACGTAATTAAAATTACCCAGGACAACTTACCCGCGATTCAACCTGCTCAAATTGACTATCGCAACAACTATTCGACACTTTTTAAACAACAGCAACGGGCTTATCGCCTAAGTTCAGGTGATATTCTCTCCATCCAGCTTTGGGCTTATCCTGAAATCACACCACCAGTTAATAATCTAACCAATGATCAATCGATCCAAGCCAATGGTTATCCAATTGACTCCAATGGCTATGTTCAAGTTCCCTTGGTTGGACGCTATAAAGCTTCGGGTAAAACACTTTCACAAATCAACATCGATTTACGCAACAGATTTGCACAATATTTAAAGAATCCTGATGTGATTGTACGGGTCCTGTCTTATCAGGGACAGCGTTATTCGGTGCAAGGTAGTGTCATCAAAGGTGGACAGTTCTATTTAAATGATCAACCCATCAGTATCTATACGGCTTTGGGTATGGCAGGTGGTGTTACCGATAAAGGTGATAATACTTTTATTCAATTGATTCGTAATGGGCAAACTTATGATCTGAATAGTATCGCGTTGGAAAAAGCAGGCTATTCGCTACATAAGCTTTTAGTCCAACCGAACGATACGATTTATGTCAGTAGCCGCGAAAACCAGAAAATTTATGTGATGGGTGAGTCAGGCAAAAATCAGGCTCTACCTATGCGTGATCAGGGTATGACTCTCAGCGATGCCTTAGGTGAGAGCCTAGGGATTAATCCTCTTTCGGCCAGCGCCAGCCGGATTTATGTGCTCCGTACCAATCCTCAAGATCGCCATACCGAACTTTATCATCTCAACCTAATGAGTCTGGGTGATTTTGGACTTGCCAATCAATTTAAGCTGCGTAGTAATGATATTGTCTATGTCGACGCGACTGGTTTGACGCGCTGGCAACGTGTGATCAACCAGATTATTCCTTTCTCTAGTGCGCTATATAATTTTGATCGTCTAGGGCAATAACTAAATGGATATTAAAAATATTTTAGTTGTTTGTGTAGGCAATATTTGCCGCAGCCCCATGGCAGAGTATCTACTCAAACAGCAACATCCAGAGTTACAAGTCGAGTCAGCGGGTATTTCTGGCTTGATCGGGCATCCGGCTGATGACAAAGCTCAATTATGTATGCAACGTTTAAATATTGATATGGGTGCGCATATCGCTAAAAAACTAAATGCAGAGCAACTGAAGCAAGCCGATCTGATTTTAGTGATGAGCCATAATCAGCAAAAGCATATCGAGCAAACATGGCCGTTTGCCAAAGGCAAAGTATTTCGTCTAGGGCATTGGCAAAATAAGAATGTACCTGATCCCTACCAACACGATCAGGCCTTTTTTGATAATACCTGTCAGTTGATTCAGCAGTGCGTGACTGACTGGAAAAATTATATTTAACTTTTTAGATTAAGATTATGAGCCAAACTATCAAAACCGAAGATACAATTGACCTGAAAGAGCTGTTCTTTGCTCTGATCGCCCAATGGAAACTCATTGCACTGTGTATTATTCTCAGTTTGGTCTTAGCTTTACTTTACCTACGCACTACACCTAATACTTATTCGGTTGATGCAATGGTACAAGTGGAAGACAAAAAAGGGGCTTCTGCCGCATTACTCGGTGATCTATCACAAATGATAGAGCAAAAATCACCAGCCCAATCTGAAATCGAAATCTTAAAGTCGCGCCTGGTACTTGGCTCTGTGATTCAGGCCCTGCATCTGGACCTAAATATTTCCAGTCCGGAAAATACTTTTTCACATCGTTTATTTAATAAAGCTGATTATGCCACTGAATATAACCCTAAAGCGGTTACCTTTCATGATGAAGAAAAAAGCTTTGATATCCAGCAATTTGATGTACCAAACTATTATCTGGATAAGACACTGAGCTTAAGCTTTAAAGATCAAAATTTTAGCTTAACCGATCCTGCCACAGAAGAAGTAATCTTAACAGCACCATTAAATAAGCTAAATCAAATCAGTACCCGTTATGGTGTCTGGAAAATTGCGATTTTTACTAAAAATACCTTTGATACGCATTATTTGGTCCAGAAGAGCTCTTTACCTGCCGCAGTTCAAGCGCTTAATAATAATTATTTTGTAGCAGAAAAAGGTAAACTGACAGGAATTTTAGGGTTAAATTATCAAGGTCAGGACAAAGAACATATTACCAAAGTGCTGAATGCAATTTTAGCGGCGTATAGCGCACAAAATGTCGAGCGCCGCTCTGCTGAAACCGCACAAACCTTAAAGTTTCTGGATGAACAATTACCAGAGTTAAAAAAACAACTAGACGATGCAGAACGGCTATTTAACAAGTTCCGCCAACAATATAATACAGTTGATGTCACCAAAGAGTCCGAACTGTATTTAACCCAAAGTATCACACTTGAAACCAAAAAAATTGAGTTACAACAGCAACAGGCAGATCTTGCAGCCAAATATACGGCCGAGCATCCAGCGATGCGTGAAATCAATGCACAAATTGGCGCATTAAATAAGCAGATAGCAGAACTCAATAGTACCTTGAAACAATTACCTGATATTCAAAGACAATATTTACAACTGTATCGTGAAGTTGAAGTAAAAACCCAACTTTATACTGCTTTATTGAACTCGTATCAGCAATTACGTATCGCCAAAGCCGGTGAAATTGGTAATGTGCGGATCGTGGATACGGCCGTAGAGCCAGTAGAACCAATTAAACCGAAAAAACTACAAATCCTGATACTTTCGATCTTCCTTGGTGGCTTCTTGGGAACCGTGATTGCACTCCTACGTAATATGTTACGTACAGGAGTAAAAGATTCGACCCAAATTGAAACGGAATTTGATTTACCTGTCTATGCCACCGTGCCGCGCTCACCTGTTCAAGAAACCCGTATAAGTATCTTGAAGAAAAAGAAATCGATTCCTATTTTGGCGGTTAAACATAATGATGATATTGCGGTAGAAAGTTTACGGAGTATTCGAACCGCGATTCATTTTGCATTATCAAATGCTAAAAACAATATCATCATGATTGCGGGTCCTTCGCCAGAAGTTGGTAAATCATTTATTTCCACCAATTTAGCTACTATCCTTGCGCAGAGCAATAAAAAGGTCTTGTTGATTGATGCCGATATGCGTCGTGGCTATATGCATAAATACTTTAATCTTGATGTTAAACCAGGTTTATCTGAATATTTAAGTAATTTGGCTGACTTAAACCAAGTCATCCGTCAAACCGATGTAGCTGGTCTCAGTGTGATTGCACGGGGTAAAAATCCGGCGAATCCGTCTGAAATGTTGAGTTCAGAACAGTTTAAAGCCTTGATGGAACAGTTGAGCCAGCAATATGACCATATCATTATTGATACGCCACCAGTATTGGCAGTAACCGATGGTATTATTATTTCGCAATATGCGGGTGTGAATTTACTGGTTGCACGTTATGCCAAATCACAAATGAAAGAGCTTGAACTGAGCCTGAACCGTTTTGAACAGGCCAATGTGAAAGTGAATGGCTTCATCTTGAATGACATTCAACGTTCAAGTGCTGGTTACGGCTATGGTTATAACTATTCATATGCTTATAAAGCCAATAAAGATGACTAAGCAAACTTTAAATTGATTGTTAGAAAACCAGATCCCGGGATCTGGTTTTTTTTATGCTTAAACACATAAATCTTATAAAAAACCCACGCATTTTTGCGCTTAATTATTCAATGCCTCAGCTTAGACATGCTAAGATCATTGCCATATTTTTTATTCCAATCTCACTTTGGGACATCTCATGAGTAAAGCTTTACCTTTCGTTGTCGCAGCCGTATTAGGCGGTGCAGCACTCGTTCCTGTCTATTATGCAACTCAACACCCAGCGACTGAACTTGGGGCAAAAGCTGATAAAAATGCAGCACCTGTCGCAAAAATCAGTTATGCACTCGGCTACGAAGTGGCTAAGCAAACACCACCAGAATTAGAAACCAGTGCATTTATTACAGGTTTCCGTGATGCCCATGCACAAAAACCTGCTGCATATACAGAAGAAGAGTTACAGGCAGCCTATGTAGAATTCCAGAAGCAGCTGCAACAAAAGCAAATGGATGAAAGCAAAAAAGTTGAAGCAACCAATAGCAGCTTCCTGGCAGAAAATGCCAAAAAAGAAGGCGTGAAAACCACCGCTTCTGGCCTGCAATATAAAATCACCAAAGAAGGTACAGGCAAGCAACCGACTGCAAGCTCTACCGTGAAAGTTCACTACAAAGGCCAGCTTCCAGACGGTAAAGTATTTGATAGCTCTTATGACCGTGGCGAGCCAATTGAATTCCCACTGAACCAGGTTATTCCTGGTTGGACTGAAGGCCTACAGTTGATGAAAGAAGGCGGTAAGGCAACGCTTTATATTCCTGCCAACCTCGGTTACGGTGAACAGGGTGTGCCTGGCTCAATTCCACCAAATAGCCCATTGGTATTTGACGTAGAATTAATCGCTGTAAAATAAATGATTTAAGGAGGGCTGGTGCCCTCCTTTATTTTTTTTGGAAGATAGAATGAAAAGATTAGGCCTGATTTTAATTGCCTCAACCATCGGAACGGTTCAAGCAGCACCCATTTCCACAAAGAGCCCACAAAAAGATCAACTCGGCTATAGCTACGGCTATCTGATGGGTCGAGGGAATGCCGAAACACTCAAAGATTTAAATATCGAGACCTTTGTACAAGGCTTACAGGAAGCCATGCAGGGTAAAGCCGCCTCTTTAACCGATGAAGAAATGGCCAATGTGCTGAATCAATATAAAAAGCGTCTGGAAGCCAAGCAATTGGTTGAGTTTCAGGAACAGGCCCAAAAAAATGATCAGTCCGGCAAAGCGTTTTTAGCGGAAAACGGCAAAAAAGCCGATATCGTAACCACCAAGTCAGGCTTACAATATCAAGTGCTCCAAGCTGGTAAGGGAAAATCCCCCAAAGCTACCTCTACCGTTAAAGTGAATTATGAAGGCCGTTTGCTGGATGGTACCGTATTTGACAGTTCTATCGCCCGTAATCACCCTGTGGAGTTCAAACTGAATCAGGTGATTGCAGGCTGGACGGAAGGTGTGCAAACCATGAAGGAAGGCGGTAAGAGTCGCTTCTTTATTCCAGCCAATCTTGCTTATGGCGATGTTGGTTCAGGTGATGCGATCGGACCAAACAGTACTTTAATTTTTGATATTGAATTACTGGAAGTGAAATAATAAAAAACCCTCCATGTTGGAGGGTTTAATTTTTCAAATGACCTATGCTTTTAAATGTCTCGGTCTAAATCCTGTCACCAGCAATCCGATTAGGTAAGCAACTACCCCCACCACACATAAACCG
Source organism: Acinetobacter sp. WC-323 (assembly GCF_000314615.1). Classification (NCBI taxonomy): domain Bacteria; kingdom Pseudomonadati; phylum Pseudomonadota; class Gammaproteobacteria; order Moraxellales; family Moraxellaceae; genus Acinetobacter; species Acinetobacter sp. WC-323. The sequence continues at coordinate 34,669 of NZ_AMZS01000075.1, read as the reverse complement.
ATCACTTCTGCAATACGCAGCCATTGTGAGACTTCTCCCTGATACCAGGTTAAGCCATACCACAATGCCGCAATCATAGCGATATTAGCCACTGCATATTGAAACGCCAGTTTTTTCCAATGCGCGCCAAAACGGAAGATATTACGTTTATGCAGATAGAAATACAGCATGCCCGCATTCACCAAAGCAGAGCCAGAAGAGGCTAAGGCCAAAGCCATATGCTCCGCCTGCCAGTCAATCAATTTAAAGAAGCCAATAAACACCACGTTGAGAATGGCATTGGCGGCAACCGCCATTAAACCCACCCGAACAGGCGTTTTGGTATCTTGCTGAGCATAGAAGCCCGGAGCAAACACTTTGATCAGCATAAACGAGATCACCCCTGCACTCATACATTGCAGTGCCAACGCGGTCATCTTGGTGTCTTCCCAAGTAAACTCACCGCGTTGGAATAGCGCTTGAATGATCGGCGTCGACAACATAAATAAGGCAATACTGGCAGGAATCCCGACCAGCATAATCACCTTGGCGGCCCAATCAATCATACTTCTAAATTTGGTTTGATCCTGTTCAGCATGGCGTGCAGACAATGACGGTAAAATCACGGTACCAATCGCGACACCAATCAATCCCAAAGGTAACTCGGTCATCCGCTCGGCACTATATAACCATGAAACTGAACCATCCTGCATAAAGGAAGCCCAAATGGTATTTAGCAACAGGTTAATCTGGGTGACCGATACACCAAATAAAGCAGGTAACATCAGCTTTAAGATGCGATCCACACCTTCATGTTTGAAATCCACTTTAGGTGGAATCAGCAAATTTTTCTTCCATAATTCCGGAATCTGAATCGCTAGCTGCAGAACCCCTGCGGCAACCACAGCCCAACCCAATGCCATAATCGGCTCAGCCATATACGGCGTCAACCACCACGCCCCAGCAATCATTGCCACATTAAGCAAGACCGGAGAAAATGCAGGTGAAGCAAAAGAACCATAACTGTTGAGAATACTGCTGGCAAAGGCCGTCAAGGACATAAACATCAGATAAGGAATGGTCAGGCGGAACATATCGACCGCGAGCTCAAACTTCTCTGGATCGTTATGGAAGCCCGGCGCATAGAGATAAATAATGGCAGGCGCAGCCACCATCGCCACAAAGGTCAGTAAGGACATGGCCGTGAGCAAACAGCCAAATACCCGACTAATGAGAATCTGGACTTCAGCATGAGCGCGGCTGGTTTTATATTCGGTTAAAACCGGAATAAAGGCTTGAGAAAAAGCCCCTTCTGCGAATAAGCGCCTAAAAAAGTTGGGAATACGAAAGGCAACAACGAAGGTATCGAAGTCCTTACCCGCACCAAATACATTGAGCAGTACCACATCACGTACCAACCCCAACACCCGGGATAACATTGTCATTGCACTGACAATTACAGTCGATCGCCACAATGCCATCGCACTCACCTACGGCTTATCTTTTAAAAAGCGTTATTGTAATGAAAGTCCTGATGGATTTCGTTGTGAAATTATAAATCTATCGATGTTTTTTCGGCTAACTTGTGTTGAGCAAGCAAATTCCGGAACAATGGCCAATCAAAATACTCACCTGGATCGGTTTTGCGTTTGGGTGCAATGTCAGAATGCCCTGCAAGATGATTCTGAATTTTTGGGTAAGCCTGCTGTAAGGTGCTGACCACTTCAACCAGAGACTGGTATTGTTCGGGCTCAAAGGGTAAATCATCACTCCCCTCCAGTTCGATCCCGATCGAATAATCATTACATTCTTTCTGCGCAAGATAGCTTGAACGACCTGCATGCCAGGAACGCTCATTAAAGTTCACAAACTGAATCACTTCACCTGTGCGCAAAATCAGCAGGTGTGCCGAGACCTGCATCCCTTGAATAGTCTGAAAATAAGGATGGAGCGACCAGTCCAGCTGGTTCTGAAAAAATTGCTGAATATAGCCCCCACCAAACTGGGAAGGCGGCAAACTGATATTGTGAATGACGATCAGTTGAATATCGGTTCCGGCAGGTCGTGCATTAAAATTAGGCGAGGCAATCTGGGTCGCCCCCACCAATACGCCCTCTTGTACTTGAGCAAATCTAGCGTGTTGCATTGTAACTCGAATCAGCAATTTAATCTGTATAGGCGCCATTCTGCCATGCTTTCTCCAGAATAATCGAGATGAAATACTTATTTTTTATGAGGAGAGTGCTAATATAATGCACACGTTTTTTAGTCAAACATACACTGGAACTGGTATGAGTATTCCTCAATCTTTGCTTGAACAATCTATTCAAATCAATATTCAACAAGCATTACAGGAAGATATTGGGGATGGAGATATTACCGCCATGCTTACACCAGTCGATGAGCAAGCCACTGCGACCATTATTAGCCGTGAAGAGATGGTCTTGGCTGGTCAGCCTTGGGTGAATGCCTTGATCCAAGCCTATGACAACAGCGTGCAAGTGACTTGGTTAAAGCAAGAAGGTGACGTTGTTGCGGCAAATGAAGCGTTCCTCAAACTCGCTGGTTCAGCGCGCAGCTTACTCACAGTAGAGCGTCCAGCTTTAAATTTTATCCAAACCATGTCTGCGGTTGCGACTAAAACTGCAAATTACGTTAAACAGCTCGATGGTTTACATACCAAACTGCTCGATACCCGTAAAACCTTACCTGGCCTGCGTATTGCACAAAAATATGCGGTAGCCATCGGTGGCGGACAAAATCACCGCTTAGGTTTATTTGATGCATTCCTGATTAAAGAAAATCATATTATGGCTGCGGGCGGCATTGCCCAGGCCATCACCAAAGCCCACGAAATCGCACCAGGCAAACCGGTCGAAGTCGAAGTGGAAACTTGGGATGAGTTAAATCAGGCACTGGAAGCAGGGGCTGATATCGTGATGCTAGATAACTTTAGTCAGCAACAGATGATTGATGCGGTGAAACATGTGGCAGGTCGCTGCAAGCTAGAAGCATCGGGCAATATCACTATTGAAAATTTACGTGAAGTGGCGACCACTGGCGTGGATTACATTTCAATGGGTGTATTGACCAAAGATGTAACAGCGGTTGATTTATCGATGCGTTTTAACGCTTAAGCCTGATCGGTCTCTTTGTTTTGAGACTCATGCTTTTGGGAAACCAAAATTTCTGTGTTCTTAGCGACTTCTGTCGTTTCAACTTGCCACGCTGATTTGGCTTCGGTCGAATCAGTGGGGCGTGGATCTGCCGCCATTAAAACAAAAGTTACTGCGGTGAGTAACACCAAAAATACCTGTAACATGCTTTCCCTTCAATGTGTTTGTTTCAATTTGCCTCAATCTAGCAAATTTAAATGAGTCAAATCAGTGGGCTGTGTTACAGGCATGTAAACTCTCGGTAATGTTGTGTTGACGATGCTGGCTTTATGTCTGCTTTCCTTTCTTGCTGTGTAAGCCGACAATGCTCAGCACCATGACTGATTAAAATAATAATGATGGACAGCATATTTGAGGCTTTATTCCACTTACTTTTTAAGTTGTTCCGCTTTGTATTTATGAATGTGATCTTTGAGATTCTGTTTGAAGGATTGATCCGTAGTATCGGTTATGCGGTTGTCCGCTGTTATCGTCTCGGGCAGCGGGTGGATTTTGACAGTACTGAAGTATGTGTAGCGGGTTTTCTTAGTGTGTCGCTGCTGATCGCACTCTGTCTTTACTTTTTATTACGCTAATCGAATCTAAAAAGCAGCCTAAGTGCTCACCTAGACTGCTTTTTCTGATCTCCTCCAATAATTTATAACTCCATAAAGCCCATATACGGATCAGAAATCGAGTCTTCATTGGTTTCAATACGCCCAGCAAAACGACGGCGATAGCTCGGATCATTTTCAATGGTGACGGTAAAATCATACCAGCCGCCGAACTCGCTCATATCCCAGCTCAGTTCCTGTTCAGCCGCAGCCGTTTCAATGTGCCAAGTCTTATTCGGCAAATAGGCATTGGCTTTGACCAGCAATTTTGCAGTCTGCCCCGCATCATTACGTACTTTCAGGAACAGTTTGGGATCACATTCTTCCATACAGACCCGGATTTCTGGCAATGCCTGAATTTGTGCGAGCTGTGTCAGGTCACCGCTAAAGCTACGATGAAAACCATTGGGTCCCAATACCCACAAATCATACTGATTGTCCTTGCTTTGCCAAATATCATCCAGCTGCTTGCCTGCCTCCACCATATAACGGCGCGGTACCGCATCCAGATTCAATTTATCATAGACATGAAATACGGCTGCATGTGTCCCAGTATTAGAGAACATCAGTTTGACTGTTTTCGCGCTGCTATCCACTTTGGCACTGGTGTGCAAAATATATGGCAAGGCACGCGATGGTCGGATACCCAGTTCCTGAACAGGATAAGTCTGGCTGTCTGGACGGCTGACTTGCGCTAATTGCTCCTGTGCTTTACGAATCGCATCCGCATCGGCTTTACTCTTCTTACCTGCCAGATCTGGCATAGGCAGTAAATTCGGAGTCTTAAAGTTAAAGGCCGAGGTTAAATCACCACATACGGCACGACGATAAGGACTGATATTCGGTTCCTGTACCCCAAAGCACTGTTCTAGGAAGCGAATTACGGAGGAGTGGTCAAACACCTGTGAGTTGACCCAGCCGCCACGACTCCATGGCGAAATGATATACATCGGCACACGGATTCCTGGCCCATAGACCCCGACCCCATTACTGACCTCTGGATTGGTAAAATTCGGTTGGCCACTGGATGCCTTGGCATGTGTTGCATACTCATAGGACATCTGTTCCTTGCTTAAGGTCGATTTGCCATAGACCTCACCGGATATATCCATTGAAGGTGCACTTGGTGAAGGTACATGGTCAAAGAAGCCATCATTTTCATCGAAGTTAATCAGGAAAACCGTCTGGCTCCAGAGTTCCGGACGCTCTGTAAGTGCATTGAGGACTTCCTGAATATACCATGCGCCTTGCACAGGGCTTGAAGGACCCGGATGTTCACTATAGGTTGCAGGGGCCACCAGCCAGCTCACCTGCGGTAACTGCCCTTTGGCAATATCGTCTTTAAATGAACCAAGGAAACCGCCATCTGGCATGGTATTGGCAATCCCTTTATACAAGGGTTGTCTGGCATCAATGGCTGGGTCATAAGCTGGGCAAATAGTGGTGTTATTCACCGGTTTGCCTGATAATTCATTGGCACGGCGGTACTTTTTAAAACCAGCCAAGGGATTATCGGTAAAGTTATCTGGCATGTTTTGATAGACTTTCCAGCTGACGCCTGCTTGCTGTAGGCGTTCAGGATAAGTAGTCCAGTCATAACCGGTGAGAGATGACCCAATCGAGTCCAGATCATTGACCACGCTGGCAACATTGGCCCCGGTTGGACCATTGGTTCCCGTCCAGATAAACATACGGTTAGAGTTGGTTCCGGTGTGCATGGCGCAGTGATACGCATCACACAAGGTAAACGCATTGGCTAAGGCAAACTGGAACTCAACTTCCTGTTGTTTGTAATAGCCCATCGATTGTGGTTGCTTGTATTGCACCCATTTCCCCATCCGGCCATGATCCCAGGCATATTGCCCATCGGTCCATGAATGCGGTGTGCCACTGACCCGCTGCGCATTGCCGCGGCTGCTGTCCAGGTGATACGGATAGACCTTGTTCTTTTTGGCATCGTACTGTTCCCAGACTTTACGACCTTCACTTAAAGGAATGGTGAAACGGTCGCCAAATCCACGTACCCCTTTCAAGGTGCCAAAATAATTATCAAAAGAGCGATTTTCCTGAGTCAGGATCACCACGTGTTTCACGTCTTTAATGGTGCCGGTTTCGACCTTGGCATCAATCGCCAGTGCCTTTTGAATACTCATTGGAAAACTGGTCAGCGCTGCAGTCCCAAATAGTGCCTTAGTTGAATTTAATAAAAAGTCACGACGATTCATTTTATTCATTTCCTTATTGTTATTCTTTAAGGGGCGCAATGCATCTTGCAGCTTGAGGTAGGTGGCTTCGGCTCTGGTTGAGCGTTATTGTTATCGCCACTATCGCTATCGTTACAGGCACTGAGTAACAGGCAGCTCCCAGCAAGTAAGGCTAAAAAGAAATTTCGCATTTGACGATCCGTTCAATATCAGTGCAGATAGTCAATACAATCTAAATGACAGTTCGATGATGATTTGATCGCAGTTTGATGACAAAAAACAGATAAAAAAAAGGCGGTCTAAACACACCAGACCGCCCGCACTATCAACTGGAACTTACCAACCGAGTGCCTGCTGTTGCTTCTGAATCAACTCCATGATTCCTTTTTCTGCAAGCTCTAACATGGCATTGCACTGCTGGCGGGTAAACGGCTTGTCTTCTGCCGTACCCTGAATTTCAATAAATTCACCCGCCTGAGTCATCACCACGTTCAAATCGGTTTGGCAATTTGAATCTTCTTCGTAGCATAGATCAAGGAGCACTTCATCCTGATACATACCCACTGAAATTGCTGCCACCAGACCTTTTAATGGGTCCTGTTTAATTTTCTTGTTGCTGAGCAATACATTCATGGCATCTACCAAAGCCACTGCTGCACCGGTGATTGCCGCAGTACGGGTACCGCCATCGGCCTGAATCACATCACAATCGATGGTAATGGTGTTCTCACCTAACTTCTTCAAGTCCACCATGGCACGTAAGCTACGGCCAATCAGACGCTGGATTTCCTGAGTACGACCGGTTTGTTTACCACGCGCCGCTTCACGATCACTACGGGTATGGGTTGAACGTGGCAACATGCCATATTCAGCAGTTACCCAGCCTTGACCCTGACCTTTCAGGAAGCGTGGTACCGAGTTATCAATACTCGCCGTACACAACACTTTAGTATGACCAAACTCAACCAAAACTGAGCCTTCTGCGTAACGGGTATAGTTACGGGTAATTTTTACCTCACGTAATTGGTCTAATGCTCTTTGGTCAATACGCATAACGATTCCTTAAAACTATGGCTCAAATATCATTGCGCCATAGTATAGCTCAATTACACGTGCTTTCAGTTTTACTTATTCGTTACAATTCACCCAATTAAGCAAACTTAAACTTTGACTTGAGGTTGCTCCAACCTTGTGCCAGTTGCGCAGAGAAGTCATTTGGCAATGAACATTTGGCCAAACGCACCCACACGGTCCAGAACTGCTTCATAAAGTTGGCTTCGTTATAATTCACGCCATATTCGGCACATAAGGCCCTGATTTGTGGTGCCACCTGTTCATAACGATTGGCAGGCATATCCGGAAATAAATGATGCTCAATCTGATGGCTCAAATTACCACTCATGAAGTGCATCCACTTCCCGCCGGTGAAATTACTCGAACCACGAATCTGGCGCAGATACCACTGAGCCTTGGTCTCGTTCTCGGTATTGTCCGCTTCGAAGGTCTCGGCATCTTCAGTAAAGTGACCATTAAAAATCACAGCTGATGACCACAGGTTCCGGATAATATTGGCGACGGCATTACCCGCCAGCACGGGAAGAAAATTCACTGTGGCAATGGCCGGGAAGAACACATAATCTTTCAGCACCTGGCGTCTGGCTTTTTTACGGAACTCCGCCGCATCTGCCCAAACCTGTTTCCAGGTTTTGGTTTTATACACCAGTGCATCTTCCAGATGCAGGTTTTGTACCCCCACATACCACTGAAAAAACAACATCAACTGTAAGGCCAACGGAATATTGGCCAAATGACGTACTTCCCATTTCTGGTCTTCAGTGACACGTAAAATGCCATAACCCACATCATGATCTTTACCGACAATATTGGTGTAGGTATGGTGCATATAGTTATGGGTATAGCGCCAGTCATTGCCTGAACAGGTATTGTCCCAGTCGTAATCTTCACCACGTAAACTTGGATCATTGAGCCAGTCAAACTGACCATGCATCACGTTATGGCCCAGTTCCATATTCTCGACGATCTTAGACACACCCAACATGGCGGTTCCCAGTAACCATACTGGTGGAATCCAGCCACCAAACATCAGCATGCCACGCGATGCGATTTCGGTATAACGCACGAAATTACGCACTTTATAAATATATTTTGAATCCTGCTCACCAAGGTTTTGCATCACTTCCAGTCGGATTTGCTCGACACGGCGACCAAACTCTTCAACCTGTTCAGGGGTTAAATGTGCTGACTTGGATGCGTTTTTAAATTCTAATGCCATATTCATTGTGCTGATCCTCAAATATCTTTGTTTTTATAGGTCAATGGTGACTGGGCTCAGTGCCTGGCTCACACATAACTTGATTGGACGATTCGGTTGATCATCAATTTCACCCGTGAGCAGGTTCTGGGTCACGCCGCTAACTTTGGTACAGCTACAGCGGTTACACACGCCCATGCGGCAACCATGTTGTGGTCGTAAGCCCGCTTGCTCTGCACTGCTCAGCAGATTGGTGGTTGCAATAAAATTCTGTTGTGCACGACGGAAGCTAACCGGTTGTGCTTCACTGGAGTGCTCGACTTGTACAGGTTGGAAAAATTCTTGATGAAAGTTTTCCGCTGCCGCATGCTCGGTATAAATCTGTTGCGCCTGTTTCATCATGCTGTGGTGACCACAGGCATAGGCTTGCATCTGTTTAAAATTCGGGACTAACTTTTCTAACAATGCTACATCTAAATGCTGTTTTTGCTGTGCCGTATTAAAGAAGTGATAGTGCAACTGTGGATATTGCTCAGCCAAAGCCAAGATGTCCTGATGCAATACTTCAGCACGGTTAAAATACAGCACATGCACGTGTTCAAGCTGCTGTTGCAACGCTTGTTTTAATAAAGCATAAATCGCGGTAATGCCTGAACCTGAAGCAATCAGTAATGCAGGTTGCTGACCTTGATGTAAGACGAAATCACCTTGTGGCTGAGAGATTTCAAAGCTGTCCCCAACACGTAATTGTTGTGCTGCCTTAGACACCACACCTTGCACTTTAATGCCTAGACGGATTTCGCCTCGCGGCGTAACTTCAATAATCGAATAACTACGTTGCTGATAGACCCCATTAATCATCAGGGTAATTAAAACGCTTTGACCGGCTTTCACCTGGCGAACATCAAAATGATGATTGGGCTTTAAGCTGAGGGAAACCATATCTTCGCTCAGCGGCTGCACAGCAGTGACTTGCGCAAGAATGCGTTTCCAGGCGAAGGTTGGTTTGATCTTTTGCAAGATAAAATCAACGAAATCTTCTCGAATCCAATGTGGCTGATAACTTAACTCTGCGTTCATACGTTCCTCGTTTTGTATCTGGCTATTTATTTTGAGTGAACAAATGTTCATGTAGTGAACATGTGTACACTATATTTATTTGTGTTCACTGAGTCAACACTTGTTCACTAATTTTTTGAATATTTTTTGTACTTGTTATAAGCCATTCAAAATACGGGGAAAATAAAGCACTCTTTTCAGATAGGGCGGGTAATTTGCATACCTGTTGCATCCATAAAGATCAAAAACATCTGTATTTAGCAATGTACGAAGACTAAAAAGTTTCCGTTTTTTTTGCTAGACTCTTTGGTATGGTTTTAATGGATCTTATTCATGTCGATTAGAGATGAACGAAAACAACAGAGTCGACAGGCTTTACTGGATGCAGCCCTCCACCTCAGCACTGCTGGGCGCTCATTCAGTAGCATTAGCTTGCGTGAAGTTGCACGTGAAGTTGGTTTGGTTCCAACGGCGTTTTATCGTCATTTTCAGGACATGGATGCGCTCGGACAAGAGCTGGTCGATCAGGTTTCCTTGCATTTAAAAAGTCTGATTCATCAATTGGGGCAAAGTTACTTGTTACACAGTGGTTCAGCCAAAACTCGGACCAGCATTGAATTATTTGTACAGGCGGTTAATCACAGCCCGCAACAATGGCAATTTATGATTGCGGAGCGTTGGGGCGGATCTGAAACGGTACGTATCGCCATCGCACGTGAAATTGAATTTCTGATCGAAGATCTGGCGATTGACCTGTGCAAGCTCGAAACCTTCAAACACATCAAGGAAGCCAAGCATTTGCAGGTGCTTTCGACCATCCTGATTAATATGTCATTTACCTGGGCCATGACCTGGATCAATCTGCCAAAACAATACACGATCGATCATTTACTCGAACAGCAAAACCTGTTTATTGACAATGCCGCGACCCAAGTGCGCTTATTATTCAGTGGGATTTCCAACTGGGAACCCCAAAACGCTTGATCATATCCAAACCAAAGTTTGATATATAAAAGCATTGCTTCGCGTTATGATGCATTGGACACTAATGCAAATGCAGTGTAGAACACTATGAGGAGCTTATAAGCATCATGAATCCAGATCGTCATACTCAGTTCTTAATTCGTAAAGAAAAAATCTTGCAGGTTGCAGAAAAGCTGTTATTAGAAAACAACCAAGAAATGACCCTCGATGAACTGGTTGCTGAACTGGATATTGCCAAAGGCACCCTATATAAACATTTCCGTAGTAAAAATGAGTTACTGCTGGAACTGATTATCCAGAATGAAAAAGAAATCTTAAAAATTTCAGATAAATACAATACGGATGTCAAAGAGTATGCACCACGTTACATGCTCTATCACCTCACTTCTCCAAGCCGTACCATTCTGCTGCATCAGTTAGAAGAACATCTGACCATGACCGAATCCAAGTTAAAGCATCTGTTTGATGAGCTTTACTCGATCCGTCAACAACGTATTGTGTCGTTAAAAGACATGACTGAAAAATATTTAAAATCACAGAATTACGATATGTCGATCCGTGATTATCTGTCTTATATCTGGTCACTGACCTATGGCGCGGCCTTATTGTTGAACTCAAGCTACTACCAGCGTTCGATCGGTTCACGTGAGAAATTGATTAATCTGTATGTCAATCAGGCCTTGTCGCTGCCCACCCAGAAAGTCCAGATTGATTTAAAAGACTTTCAGCTGGAACAAGACTAAATAAAAAAAGGACTGTCGCCGCAGTCCTTTTTTTATATATGTAAATGCATTAATTATTTGGCTTTACGTTCTTTTTCTAACAGGTAATTGACTACTTGAGTGACTTTACCATCTTCACCCTGAACCACATACTTACCATTTACCACCACGGCAGGAACACCCGTCAACTGGTACTGCTGTGCCAGTTTATTTGATTCGGCAATTTTTGCAGAGATCGGGAAAGAGTTAAACATGCTGTTAAACTTCTGCTCAGGTACACCGTAACGGGCAAAGAATTTTGCCTGAGAAGCCTGGTCAAAGATCTGCTGGCCACCTTCATGAATTGCATGGAACAGTGGAATATGGGTTTTCTTACGCACACCCAGTGCTTCAGAAACGTAATAACCACGCGCGCCTTGTTCCCATACCTTATTCATTGCCGCCGGTGTACGAAGGAAATAGACGTCTTTTGGAATTTGTTTTAACCATGCCTGCATATGCGGTTCAAGCTTGAAGCAGTGCGGACAACCATACCAGAAGAATTCACGCACTTCGAGCTGGCCGGCTGGTGCAACCGTTTTGCCTGGATTTGCAATCACGGTATAGTCCTTACCAGCCACAAAATCAGCTGCCACGGCATTCATTGAAAATGCTAATGCAGCCACACTCAAACCACTTAATACTAACTTTTTCATTGACTTTGCTTTTCCTCTAAGCATTTTTCGTAAGTTTATATGCTAAATATAAAACAAACACGAGCAATTCGTTTTGCTTCTGTGAAGTTTTTTATTGGATTTATCGCTTTTTTTGCCAGAATCGCTACACTAAGCTAAATTCAGACTCAAAACATTCTCTGAAATTAGATACTCGACAACGTCATCTGCAACCTGAGCGAACCAAAGCATTAAAGCTTTGGTGTAGCGCAAGACAAGCGAAGTGCGTAGTTTTTTTTCAAGCATAGCTTTCACCTTGCGGTACGGCAAAGATTATTAATCTTTGCTATTCGTCCCTCAGGTTTTGCAGATGACAATGGTTTTGCCTACTTTTCCCGAAAGAAAAGTAGGTCGAACCGAAGGTCTATCCTGAAATAAGATGAAAACTCGGCAAGACTCTGCTTGGTTTAATGTTTTAACTAAGGATTTGATCATCATTACAACTCCATAAAATATTGATAGAGGCTCTTCCATGTCGCAATTGAATGTTGACCCGCAAGAAATCGCAAAATTTGAAGCATTGGCTGCCAAATGGTGGGATCAACATTCTGAATTCCGCCCGCTCCATCAAATCAACCCTTTACGTCTAAACTGGGTGGATGAACGCGTGGGCGGCCTGGCAGGCAAGAAAGTCCTTGATGTCGGCTGTGGTGGCGGGATTCTGGCAGAAAGCATGGCACGTCGTGGTGCCGATGTTGTGGGCATTGATATGGGCGAAGCGCCGCTTGCCGTGGCGCGTTTGCATGCCCAGCAGGACAATGTTGAAAATATTGAATACCGTCAGATTCCAGTCGAGCAACTGGCGCAGGAACAGGCCGGTCAATATGATGTAGTAACCTGTATGGAAATGATGGAACATGTACCAGACCCTGCTTCAATCGTGAAAGCCTGCCAGGCTTTGGTTAAGCCAGGCGGTCATGTATTCTTCTCGACCATTAACCGTAATCCGAAATCATATTTATTTGCCATTATCGGTGCGGAATACGTGCTTCGTTTACTGCCAAAAGGCACACATGACTATCATAAATTCATTCGCCCTTCAGAAATGGCACATGATATCCGCAATGCAGGTCTCACCCTCAAAGAAATGACCGGTTTACATTACAACCCGATCACCAAACATTACTGGCTAGCGCCAAATGTTGACGTGAATTATATGGTTCATACCACAAATACAGGTGCGTGATGAAAGCTGTTTTATTTGATCTTGATGGTACGCTGATCGATACCGCTGCCGACTTTATCCGTATCATTCAACAAATGTGCCGTGATGAGCAGCGCCCTGTGGTGGATGCCGCAACCATTCGCACGCAGGTGTCTGAAGGTGCGCGTGCCATGGTAAAACTGGTCTATCCAGAATTAGAGATTACCGATCCTGTATTTTTAGGACATCGCCAGCGCTTTTTAGATGTCTATGGTGACAATATTGTAGTCGACACCAACCTGTTTGAAGGCATGTATCCTTTACTGGAAGAACTGGAAGCCCACGATATCCCGTGGGGTATTGTGACCAATAAACCTCGTGGCTTAAGCGAGCTTTTACTCGCGGCCTTAAACCTGACCGATCGTTGCGCTGTGCTGGTTTGCCCGGAAGATGTCAGCCACACCAAACCCGATCCGGAACCGATGTATCTGGCGGCCAAAAAGCTTAATCTTGATGCCAAAGACATCATTTATGTCGGCGACCATCCACGTGATATTGATGCAGGCCGTAATGCAGACATGTATACCATTCTGGCTGCCTATGGTTATTTGCCTGTAGAAACACGTGATGATCTGGCGGCCTGGCAGGCCGATGCCATTATTCACACCATCCCCGAATTACACCAGCTGCTCAAACAGAAAATCACTGTTTTGTCAGAAAATCAGGGTATGATGGGTTAATTATTAACGATAAAAACAGGAGGCATAACAATGAAATATTCAGAATATCAACCTCGTCCAGATTTGCTGAAAGACCGTATTATCCTGATCACCGGTGCCGGTGATGGTATTGGACGTGCTGCTGCGATGAGTTATGCCCTTCATGGTGCAACCGTTGTATTACACGGCCGTACCCTGAATAAACTTGAAGTGATCTATGACGAAATTGAAGGTTTGGGTGCGCCTCAACCTGCAATCTTACCTTTGCAGCTTTCAACTGCTTCAACGCATGACTACGAGCTTCTGGTCAATACGCTGGAACAGCAATTCGGCCGCCTTGATGGCATCTTGCATAACGCAGGCATGCTCGGTGACCGTGTTGAACTGGCAGAATATCCGGTCGATGTCTGGGATGATGTCATGGCAGTCAATTTACGTGCGCCTTTTGCCCTTACCCAGGCCTTATTACCGTTGCTACAGAAATCTGAACACGCCTCTGTGGTATTTACCAGTTCCAGTGTCGGCCGTGAAGCCCGTGCCTTATGGGGTGCCTATTCAGTGTCTAAAGTAGCCACTGAAGCCATGAGCAAGATTTTTGCCGCTGAAAATACCTATCCGAATATCCGATTTAACTGCATCAATCCAGGGGGTACACGTACCGCGATGCGTGCCAAGGCTTATCCGGAAGAAGATCCAAAGGTTCTTCCAACACCGGATAGCATTATGCCAGCCTACCTGTATCTGATGGGTGACGATAGTCTGGACATGAACGGGCAAAGTATTGACGCCCAAGCTTAATTTCATCCTTACAATAATTCTAAATAACATTGGACCCTGAGGTTAAAACTGTTTTTTTCAGAGAAATGAGTGAAAACTCTTCATTGTTTTAAAACAATAATGAATTGATCTTCACAGTTTCTCTGCATTTTTAACGTACAGTAGTTCACATGAGAGACATCCGAAGTCAATAAGGTGCATCATGAAAAAATTTTTCATTATCTTGGTTTTAGGTTCAACCACCCTGTTCAGTAGCATGGGGAGTTTTGCAGGTCCGCACGATCGTGATGAGGATTCGCGCGGTGGCGGCTGGCAAAATGGTCGTGGCTTTGATCGTCCGGATGGTGAAAATCGTCAACGTGAACGTCGTATGCGTGAAGAACGTGGTGTCGAGCGCTTAAAGCAACATCGCTGGCAGGCAGGTTATGTCATGCCACAGCACTATCGTGGCAACGGTTATAAAGTCGATTATAAAGATAATAATCTTCCTCGACCGAGCCGTAACGAGCAATGGTACAAAATCAACAACGACTATATTTTGGTCAATTCGGAAGATAACAGTATTATCCGTATCATGGGTTTCTAGGCACAGCCCCAATCGCTTGACCGCTAAAAGTTGGGTTGTTGTTTTAGGAAGTGATTTATATTTTCATTTTTTTCGTTAAAATCAGATCAATTGGTACATCTCTGAGATTCACATGGCGACCCAAATGACTGAAACGTTACATAGTACAACCCAAGATTATGTACACTGGTTTCGCCATTCCGCACCGTATATTAACGCCCATCGTGATAAAACTTTTATCCTGATGTTTGCCGGTGAAGCAGTTCAACACGAAAATTTTCAGCATATTATTCATGATATTGCCCTGTTGCATTCTTTGGGCATCCGCTTGATTCTGGTTTACGGCGCACGCCCGCAAATCAACCAGAATCTGCTTGATCGCAATATTGACACGCCATTTCACCAGAACCATCGCATTACCACCCGCGAATCATTACGTGGTGTTATGAATGCGGTGGGTTCAATCCGTTTGGAAATTGAAGCCCTACTCTCCATGGGTCTGGCCAATTCACCGATGTACGGCGCTCGCATCGATGTGGTGTCTGGTAATTTTGTCACCGCCAAACCTTACGGGATTCGTGATGGTATCGACTTCCAGCTTACGGGTGAAGTCCGTTCGGTGGATACTGATGCCATTCAGCGTCATCTGGATAACCATAATATCGTCCTGCTGGGGCCAACCGGCTATTCAACCACAGGGGAAGTCTTTAATTTACTGGCAGAAGAAGTGGCGACCAAGACCGCGATTGCATTAAAAGCCGATAAACTGATTTTCTTGGGTGAAAGACAAGGTTTAATGGATACGCAGCACCAGTTATTGCGTGAGTTAAATCCGCACCAGCTGGAACCCTATATTCAACAGAACCAGCAACAATATCCAGAATTTGCGCTCCATCTCAAACAGGCGCAACAGGCCTCTTTATCGGGAGTGCATCGTGTGCATCTGATTTCATATGCCTATGATGGCGCCCTGATTGAAGAGCTGTTCACCCGTGATGGTGTCGGTACCCTGATTACTGATGCACACTATGAAGAAGTCCGCATTGCCAATATCAATGACGTCGGCGGTTTAATTAATCTGTTACGTCCACTGGAGCAGGAAGGCATTCTGGTTTATCGCTCGCGTGAACGTCTGGAAAGTGAAATTGAACAGTTTGCGGTAATTGAACGGGACGGTATGATCCTGGCCTGTGCAGCCCTATACCCGATTCCGGCCGGATCAGATGAAATCCGTTCTGCTGAAATTGCCTGCGTGGCTGTGGATTCAAGCTATCGTAAATCCAATCGCGGTAGCCAGATTTTACAATTTCTGGAAAGCAAAGCCAAACAACAAGGGATTCAGCAACTGTTTGTGCTCACCACCCGAACCGCGCACTGGTTTCTGGAACAGGGCTTTGTCCCTGCCAGCGTCGATGATTTACCGAATGCGCGTCAGGAGTTATATAACTATCAGCGTAATTCTCTGGTATTTAAAAAGAGACTGCGCTAAGCATTGAGCATGATGAAGGGATATGTTTATTTTTGATAAAGATCTCTCTTCATCATCATTATCTCTGCTTAAGTCTGTATGAAGAATAAATTCACCAACTGATAAAATAATGAAAATCTAATTAAAAACAAAAACTTAATATATTTCATTTTTTAATTCTTATTCCATTTATGGATAAGGTTATGCAATCTTGTATTTTGCACTTTTCCTCATAAACAAAGCCCGATTTGTTATTTTTTATGCAATAAAAAAAGTTTTAGCTTAGTTGCTCATCTATTTAAATCTTTTGATTTTTCGGGGAGCACAAGCATCATGGCTATTTCAAACCATCGCTCATGGACAACATATACCCTCATCGCGGCAAGTCTTGCCAGTTTGATGGGTGTTGCAGGCTGTGCCAAAAAACCTGAGCAGCAAAGCACCACAAAACAAGAAACCACCACATTAAATATCGGCTTTCAAAAGTATGGCATCTTGCCGATTGTCAAAGCAAAAGGTGAATTAGAAAAAACGCTTGCTGCTCAGGGTATACAGGTGAAATGGGTTGAATTCCCGGCCGGCCCCCAGTTATTGGAAGGTTTAAACGTCGGAAGTGTGGTCTTGGGTGAGGCTGGTGAAGCACCACCGATCTTTGCCCAGGCTGCCAATCCCAATCTGGTCTATGTAGCTAATCAGCCCGCTGCCCCATCCGCAGAAGCCTTGATTGTGCAAAAAGATTCGCCAATTCAATCGATTCAGGATTTAAAAGGCAAGCGTATTGCATTGAATAAAGGTTCCAACGTGCATTACCTATTACTTAAGTTGCTAGAAGAAAATAATCTGACCTTAAGTGATATCCAGCCCGTTTACCTTCCGCCTTCAGATGCACGTGCTGCCTTTGAAAAAGGTGCTGTCGATGCATGGGTGATCTGGGATCCATTCCTTGCTGCAGCTGAGCATCAGATTCATGCGCGTGTCATTGCCAATGGCGAACATCTGGTCAGCAACCATCAATTCTATCTATCTGATCGCCAATTCGCACAAAATCATCCGCAAGTGCTAAATACCGTGGTCACCACGCTTAATCAAACCACGGACTGGGTCAAAACGCATCCAGACGATGCTGCAAAACTGTTAGAAAAACCGACCGCACTTGAATTCGACATTTTAAAAACATCAATTTCGCGTATGGGTTTTGGGGTTCAGCCCATTTCTGAAAAGGTTGCCAAAGAACAGCAATATGTGGCTGATGCATTTTTTGCCCAGAAACTGATTCCAAAGCAGCTTGTGATCCAAGATGCATTACTGAGCAAGAAATAAGCCCATTTTAAGTCTTCTATTTGAGTATAAGGATATGGTCATGCAGCAACACACCCGTCGGTTCAAATCTTTGCTCACCTTGGCCAGTCTGGGCATGTTGCTGAGCAGCCCGGTCTGGGCAATTGATCCAACTGTTAAACAGCTGCGGATTGGCTTTCAAAAAAGTTCGATTAACTTTGCCATTACCAAGCAGCAAAAACTTCTGGAACAAGAGTTTCCCAATGCCAAAGTGACATGGAACGAGTTTCCAGCTGGCCCACAAATTTTAGAAGCTCTCGCAGTCGGCTCGATTGATGTGGGAGTCACAGGCGATGCCCCGCCAGTTTATGCACAAGCGGCAGGAAAACCGCTCTACTACATTGCCTATGAAACCGCAAAACCGCTGGCTTCCGCAATTTTAATTCCAAAGGGTTCCAGCTTAAAACAGCTCGCCGATCTTAAAGGTAAGCGTATTGCCTTACAAAAAGGCTCGAGTGCACATTTTCTACTGGTTCAGGCCGTACGCAAAGCAGGTTTGAAATGGAGTGATATCCAGCCGATTTGGCTTACTCCTGCCGATGCACGGGCTGCATTTCAAAAAGGAGCGGTCGACGCCTGGGCGATCTGGGATCCTTATTACGCATCGACCGAACTGGAAGATCAGGCCAAAGTCCTGGCGACAGGTAAAAATCTGAGTCCCAATTATACCTTTTATCTGGCGGCACCGAATTTTGTCCAGCAGCATCCTCAAGCAGTGACAGGACTGTTAAAACAGATTAATCAGGCCGATCGATGGGTACAGCAACATCAGAGTGAAACTGCCGACCTGATTGGCAAAAGTACAGGCCTTAAACCTGCCGTCAGCAGTTTATTTGTGCAACGTCGTCCGCGTCCTTCTGCCGCCGCGCCACTGAATGCCAAGGTGATTGCAGAGCAACAACAACTCGCGGACATTTTTAGCCAGCAAGGCATTATTCCGAACAGTATCCGTATCAAACAAGCTGTTTGGCAAGCCAAGTGATTTCAATAGATAGGTAAGCATATGAATATTTTCTGGTTTATTCCCACTCATGGTGACAGTCGTTATCTTGGCACCAGCAAGGGCGCTCGTCAGGTCGATCATGCTTATATGAAACAGATTGCCGTAGCGGTGGACAATCTCGGTTATGCCGGCGTCCTGATTCCGACCGGGCGCTCTTGTGAAGATCCATGGATCACCGCTGCCAGCCTGATTGATGCCACCAAACAACTGAAATTCCTTGTGGCACTTCGCCCTGGCATTACCACCCCGGCACTTGCTGCACGGATGGCTGCCACCTTCGACCGTCTCTCCAATGGCCGTATTCTGCTTAATCTGGTGACTGGCGGCGACGAGCAAGAACTCAAGGGTGATGGTCTTTATGAAGATCACAGTACCCGTTATCAAACCGCCTCTGAATATGTCAAAATCTGGCGTGAAATCCTGACCCGCTCACATACCGGCGAATCGTTTACCTTTCATGGCGAACGCCTCAGTGTCGATGACGCCAAACTGCTCTACCCGCCTGTACAGCAACCCTATCCTCCATTGTGGTTTGGTGGTTCATCAGAAGCTGCAACTGAATTGGCAGCTGAACAGGTCGATACCTATTTGACCTGGGGTGAGCCTCCTGCTGCAGTGAAAGAAAAGGTCGAATATTTGCGTGCCAAAGCAGCGGCCAAAGGGCGTACCCTGAATTACGGGATCCGCTTACATGTGATTGTGCGTGAGACCAACGAACAGGCCTGGGCAGCAGCAGATGAGCTGATTCAATATCTGGATGATGCCACCATTGCCGCAGCACAGAAAAAATTTGCGCAAATGGATTCCGTTGGCCAGCAGCGTATGGCTGCCCTTCACGGCGGACGTAAAGACCAACTTGAAGTCTCACCGAACCTCTGGGCAGGCATTGGGCTGGTCCGTGGCGGTGCAGGAACCGCCTTGGTCGGTGATCCAGAAACGGTTGCGGCACGTATTCAGGAATATGCCGATTTAGGTATCGATACCTTTATCTTCTCGGGCTATCCACACCTGGAAGAATCGATCCGTTTTGCAGAACTGGTGTTCCCATTATTACCCCTTAAAACCCGCGAGAAACTGGCACAGCCACATCTAACCGGCCCATTTGGTGAAATTATTGCCAATAACTACGTGCCGGAGGTCAAGGAAGCTAAACCCTTGGCCAAGGAGACTGCATGAATAGCAAAGTTTCCGTTAATAATGTTTCACGTGGAACACAAAAAATAGGCAGCAGTTTATTGCCTTGGCTATTTCCAGTGTTACTGGTGCTGGTTTGGCAAGCTGCTTCGAGTTCGGGACTGTTACAAAGCCGGGTATTACCCGCTCCAAGTGCTGTGGTAAGTGCGTTCTGGCACTTACTGCTCAGTGGTGAACTTTGGCAGCATGTCAAAGTCAGTGCGGGTCGCGCTTTACTGGGTTTACTGATTGGCGGTGGTTTGGGGCTGATTTTAGGGCTACTCAACGGCTCATCGCGTATTGCTTCAACCTTGCTTGATACCACTTTACAAATGATCCGTAACATTCCCGCATTAGCCTTGATTCCATTAGTGATTTTATGGTTCGGGATTGATGAAACGGCCAAACTGTTTCTGGTTGCGGTAGGCGTATTTTTCCCGATCTACATCAATACCTATCACGGCATCCGTTCCGTCGATCCACAGCTGATCGAAATGGGTAAAAGTTATGGACTTAGCCGCTGGCAGTTGTATAAAGACATCATTTTACCCGGTGCCATGCCTTCCATACTGGTCGGTCTCCGTTTCTCTTTAGGACTGGTCTGGGTCCTTTTGATTGTGGCCGAAACAATTTCTGCACAATCAGGAATCGGCTATATGACCATGAATGCACGGGAATTTTTACAGACTGATATTGTGCTGGTCGGTATTTTACTCTACGCACTGCTGGGCAAATTGGCCGATGTTTTGGCTCAAGGTTTAGAACGTTATTTATTACGCTGGCATGCAGGCTACCAGAAATAAAAGGGAGATAAAGATGAGTAATTTAAATCTAAATTTCTATGACAACAATCTGGTGCAACCTGTGACTGAACCAGAAGCAGCTCAGGCACCTGCCAATGGCGCAGATATTCTGATTGAGCAACTGTATAAGTTTTATGGTGAGGTCAAGGTTCTGGAAGATCTTGACCTGCATATTCAGGCCGGTGAATTTGTTGCAGTCGTCGGACGCAGTGGCTGCGGTAAAAGTACCCTGCTCCGTCTGATTGCCCAACTCGAAAAAGCCAGTTATGGTGAAATTAAATTCCAGTCTGCCCGTCATTTTCGTGAAGGTATCACCAATGCAGACATTCGGGTGATGTTTCAGGACCCTCGCCTGCTGCCGTGGAAAAGCGTTCTGCAAAATGTGCAATTGGGACTACCTAAAGAACAGCACCAACTCGCAGCCACCTTACTGGAAAAAGTCGGCTTAAAAGAAAAAGCCTCGCAATGGCCTGCACAACTTTCAGGAGGGCAACGTCAACGTGCTGCACTGGCACGTGCGCTCTCGCATTCACCCCGTATTTTGCTTCTGGATGAACCTTTAGGCGCCTTAGATGCCCTGACCCGTTTGGAAATGCAAAACCTGATTGAACGTCTCTGGAAGGAACAAGGCTTTACCGCGATTCTGGTGACACATGATGTAAGTGAAGCTGTCCAGCTGGCCGATCGAATTATCCTTCTGGATCAGGGCCATATTGCGCATAATTTTCAGGTGAATCTGCCACGTCCACGTAAAAAGAGTATTGCTTTTGCACAACTCGAACAACAAGTCCTTGATGCGGTTTTAGCCACCTAAAACCGTTTCACTTTTTCTAAAAAATGCGTCAAATCAACAAAAATAACGATTCCAATTGATGACCAACATATGAATTATTTACAAAATATGTATGACCTTTTTTAGATTTCAATAATTATCAAACACATCCCCAATTTTGGCCCAAAAAGTATAATTTTTTCGATAAAAAAATTCTGTGACTGTGCACAAATCCGGCAATTTATCTTACAATGTCAATGACATTTTTTGAATCAAGCTCGCAGATGGAACAGAAAAAAAGTACACAAAAGCGCAATCAACTGCTGAATGCTGCCCTGGATGTTTTTTCCGTCTATGGGTTTAGTGGCGCAAGTCTGGATGAGATTGCACAGCTCGCAAATATGCATAAATCCAATATTTTCTACTACTATGAAAATAAAGAGTCACTGTATGTGGAAGTACTCACCACGGTTCTGCAAAAATGGCTGGCACCTTTGCAGACCTTGGAGTCTGAACTTGAACCAACAGAAGCACTGACGCATTATTTAATTCAAAAAATTGAAAGCTCACGTGACCAGCCAAAGGCTTCACGTTTATTTGCACTCGAGATTATTCAAGGTGCTCCTCATATTTTGCCGATCTTGAAAGGTCCGTTAAAAAAACTGTTCAAGCGTAAAGCTAAAGTCATTCAAACTTGGCAAGAACAAGGTAAATTGTCGGCAGAGATTGATCCAGAACTGTTGATTCTGAATATCTGGGCCATTACACAGAATTATGCGGATTTCTCGACCCAGATTGAAATGGTGACAGGCAAAACCTTGCGTAATCGGAGTATGTTTCAACGCAGCATCGAGCATACTGTGCATGTGATGTTATACGGCGTATTGCCGCGTTAAATTTTCTTCACACGCCTTATCTTAGCGATTAAAATAGAAAAAGCGGCTTTGTTAGTCGCTTTTTTATTGAATGCACGAAAATATTATTAAGTTTGCCTAAATGAAATTATGGAGCATGGAAAGTCAAAAAAAATAATTTCAGTGCTATAAACTATAAGGCGATTTTGACTGAAATTTTCATACCCAAAGAAAAAGATTAATTATTGTCTATAAAATATATTATTTGAATTTTAGATTTTCTAAATTAAGGATCTAACCTTAAATAATAAAAACTTCTATTCCATCCACTGAAATCTTTAAGCTCTTAATCGCGAGCCATGGCCAAACACGAACATTTAACACAATTTTATGCTGTTCAATGTCAAAAGAGAAAGATGGAATAAACCAAGGCTGGCTTGTTCCACCATCTACAACATTTCCATTCAGCGCAACATATTCATACCCAGCTCCTCGTCCATGATATTCCACATAATAAGAATTACCGTCTATGCTGAGCAGAAATTTTCTATAAAGCCATTTTTTCTCTAACAATTTGCAAATAATCATCGCCACTCTCAATAGTACTGTTTCAATTTCCGTGTACAAAGGAACCTAATCCTTTATCTTTAAAATACAACTAATTATTGAAAATAAGAAATTCTTAAATAGTGATTTTCAAGAAGCAAGTATAGCTATTTTAGTAGACATTGAGCTCATTGAATAAAATCGCCGGTATGCGAATTTACCCAAACAATCATTTAATAATTAAAGAGTTTTTTTCGTATACACCACAGCAATAGATCCTTGTGCTTAAAAATGCGCCTGGTACAACGCCAATAATTTTTGTGCGCCAAGCAGCAGATTTTCTTCCCAATCCAGATGTGCCGTATCATTGGCACCATCAGTAATATATTTAACGGAAATCAAACGTACACCCAGTTTCTGACACACTTTAGCTAAGGCATAGCCTTCCATATCGACCAGATTACAGCTGACTTTCGGTAAGCCCGTTTCAAACGAATCCCCCGTGCCACAAACTCCTTTGGGTAAAGACTCAAAATGCGGTTGGGCATGGATGTCAGCAGGAATCTCATCATCCATTGGTGTAACCCCGACTGCAAAACCGAGTGGGGAGACATCCATATCACGCTGCACGAAAGTCGTGACTTCAACCAGACTATGTGCATCAAAATGAGAACTTCCGGCACTGCCTAAATTGATCAATGTTTTGCACCCTGTCTTTTGAATCACCTCAAAGGCTTTGAATGCCGCATTAATTTTGCCAATTCCACTGTAATGGACTTCTATGCCTGCCTGCTCAAACAAACCTTTGGATTCACTCGGCAACGCCATAATCAGGGCAATATCAGCATTCATAAAAAGACTCGTTCAAATCAAAATAGAGATACAAAAAAGGTGTGCTCAGGCACACCTTGATATTATTGCATCTTCTGCTGTAAGGCGACCAAACAGGGAGAGAAAAATAACTGACCACTATAGGCTCCTGCCAGCGTTTTCTTCATCACCAAGGCCCATAATCCGACCAGCAGCAGACTGAGAACCACAGCCGCATACTGTAAAAAACCGATATGTAACTGATGTGCCAGATTAAAGATCGCCAAAATAAATACCCCAAACGGGAACGTGAGGCCCCACCAGCCTAGGTTAAATGGAATTCCAGTGCGCATATGGCGTAATGTAGTCAAAATCGCGATACCAAACCACCATAAACCGAAGCCTAATAACACCAGACTCGCTACGATGCCTAAAGCAGGTAATAACGTTGCCAAGCCTTCAAAGCCCATCGCTTGCATGATCCGTGGCGCCTGCTCACCGAGTAATAGTAATGCTAACGCCCCTGTCCCGATCGGACCTAAACATAACCAGCTAGAAATCGCCACTTCTTTCTCAGGCAACTGATGCAAAGCCAGACGTAACATCAGGATGGTTAAAATTGCAAATGCAGGTAACACAGAAATTCCCCACAATACATAGCCTGTGATCAAAATGGTCAAGGCATGCTGATCGGCTGCTAAATGTTGCAATAACAAGCCCGCAGAGCTGGCAGCAACTTCACATGCCACAATCGGCAACAGCCAGACGGCGGTCATGCGTTGCAGTTGATGGTCCTGACAACTAAACATGCAAAATGGCACCACCCACGCAATCACTACAGCAAGAACAACATCGATATACCAAAGGTAAGTGGCTATCTGGATGGCAATATCGCCATATAAATGTGTTCCGAAACTGAGAAAACCATTGGCAATCGTGGCTAAACCCATGGGTATCGCACCCAAAAACAGACTCATATTGGGATGGCTTAAAATCTGTTTTGCTTCAGTCGGAAACAAGATCCAGCGTAATCCATACAACACAGTAAAGGTGGTGAATAACAGAATATTGAATTGCCACAACTTCGTCGCAAGCATAAACAAAAGAGATGAAGCAAAAGGCAGCTGTGTTAAAATCATCGCCACCACCCCGGTGCCCATGGTTGCAGTAAACCAGTTCGGGGTAAAATGGCGAATTACATCGGTGCTCTGCTCTAGCTGATAAAACGGCTTTTTCATCTCTATCTCGATATCAAGCGACTATGCAGCTATTTTAGTTCAATCGTTAAATAAGAAAAACTGATTTATTTTTATTTAATGAATCAGTTTAATTGATATAAGACTTCTAAATCCTGAAAATTTCCTGTGTAAAAACACAACAACAAGACGAAACGCTGAGAATATGGCAATATATAGCCTTTGCAAAAATCACTGTATTTAACGCCCATGAAGTTGCTTCGTCTCAACGCATTATCGCCAGATTTTCAGTTACCTCCGACTGCGGTAACGATCGGCAATTTTGATGGTGTCCATCTCGGCCATCAAGCGATGATTGCTCAACTCAAAACGTTGGCTGCTGCGCAAGGCTTAAAAACATTGGTGATGATTTTTGAGCCACAACCACTTGAATTTTTTAAAGGTTATGAAGCACCGCCACGGATTAGCTCATTACGTGAAAAAGTAGAATATTTAACCGAGCTCGGTGTAGACTACATTGCGGTCGCAAAATTTGACCAATATTTTAGAAGTCTAAATGCCACAGAATTTGCAGAACTACTCAAATTAAAACTGAATGCGCAAAGCCTTGTACTGGGAGATGACTTCCATTTTGGTAAAGACCGCCAAGGCAACAGCGAGTTTCTACGCAACTATGGCTTTGATGTCACCAATTTAAATACCATTGCCTTAAACGGTGAACGGGTCAGTTCAACCCGTATTCGTCAGGTGCTACAAGCAGGTGATCTGGCATTAGCGGCAAAATTACTAGGTCGTCCGTATAGCATCACTGGCCGAGTGCAATATGGTGATCAGATTGGTCGCACCCTTGATTTCCCAACGATCAATGTGCGTTTAAACCGTCATAAACCGTGTTTAAACGGGATTTATGCGGTCGATGTGGTGTGTGAAGATGCCTCTCTTACAGCAAAAATAAAACATGCAGATCCTGCCCTCAATGGCATCTCTGGCTATCAAGCTGACAGTTTGTTTGGTGCAGGTCATGTGGGAACACGCCCAGCCATCAAACAAGACCAGCCAGAATGGCGATTAGAGGTACATTTCCCTGATGTTTCTGCTAATCTGTATGGCTTATTGATGCGGGTAACCTTCCTTCACTATTTACATGGTGAGCTGAATTACCCTTCGCTTGAAGCCCTCAAAGCCGGAATTAATGATGATGTGCAAAAGTTACGAGATTATCGTAGCAGCACAGCAGAATTTCCTTTTTAAATTTAAAACGTAATACATGTCAGTTTACAAACTGATCAAACTGGAAGAAAACTTGCATGAGCGATAAGCAAACTCCTGAAAATGCAGTGGATTATAAAGCCACACTCAATTTGCCTGCGACTGAATTTGCCATGAAGGCAAACTTGGCTGTGCGTGAAGCTAAATGGTTAGAAGAGTGGTATGCCGACAACATTTATCAGCAGATTCGTGCATCGCGTATTGGCAAGAAAAAATATGTCCTTCATGACGGCCCTCCCTATGCCAATGGTCAAATCCATTTAGGCCATGCCGTCAATAAAGTCTTAAAAGATATCATTATCAAAAGCCGTGTTTTAGATGGCTTTGACGCACCTTATGTGCCAGGTTGGGACTGTCACGGTCTGCCAATCGAACTGAAAGTAGAAGAAAAAGTCGGTAAGGTCGGCGTCAAGGTTGATGCATCAACTTTCCGTAAAGCATGCCGTGAATATGCCTATACCCAAGTCGAATTACAGAAAAAAGACTTTGTACGTATGGGCGTGTTTGGTGACTGGGACAATCCATACCTCACCATGAACTTCAAACAAGAAGCAGATATCGTACGTGCGCTTGGTGCAATCGCCAAGGCAGGTCATATTGAGCCGGGTTTAAAACCAGTGAACTGGTGTATGGACTGTGGTTCTTCTCTGGCTGAAGCTGAAGTTGAATACGAAGATAAAAAATCAGATGCCATCGATGTCGGCTTTACCGTGGTTGATCTGAAAGATCTCAGCACACGTTTGAATGTCGAGGTGAAAGATGCGACTGATATCGTGATCTGGACCACGACGCCATGGACTTTGCCGGCCAACCAGGCGGTCGCGTTGCATGCTGAAATCGACTATCAACTGGTACAGGTGACCACTGATCGTGGTACGCAAAACTTTATTCTGGCCAAAGATCTGGTCGAATCGGCAATCGAGCGCTATAAGCTTGAAAACCCAGTTGTACTCGCTGATTTCAAAGGTGCGGCAATCGAAAATCTTTTATTGCAACATCCGCTGTTAACTGATCGCCAAGTGCCTGTGATTTTAGGCGAGCACGTGATTGCAACCAGTGGTACAGGTGCAGTTCATACCGCACCAGGCCACGGTGTAGACGACTATAAAGTTGGCTTGCTCTATCAATTAAAAGTTGAAAATCCTGTAGGCGGCAATGGTGTATATTTACCCACTGCGCCAATTTTTGCAGGCGAGCATATCTATAAAGCCAATCCGCAAATTATTGAAGCACTGGGTGCAGTGGGCCGTTTATGGGCACATCAGCCAATCAAGCATAGCTATCCACATTGCTGGCGTCACAAAACACCAATTATCTTCCGTGCGACTCCACAATGGTTTATCAGCATGGATGCCAACGGTCTACGCCAAAATGCATTAAACGCGATTGAAAATGACATCGAGTTTGTGCCTGATTGGGGTCAAAGCCGTATCCAATCCATGATTGAAGGTCGTCCTGACTGGTGTATCTCACGTCAACGGACCTGGGGTGTGCCAATCCCATTCTTCGTTCATAAAGATACCAATGAATTGCATCCGCGCACGCCTGAACTGATTGAAGAAGTGGCTAAGCTGATCGAACAGGAAGGGATTGACGGCTGGTATAACCGTGAAGCAAGTGACTTCATTGGTGCAGATGCCGAAAACTACAATGCAATCCGTGACACACTGGATGTCTGGTTCGACTCTGGCACAACCCACTATGCGGTGCTACGTGAACGTGAAGACCTGCAAGATCCTGCAGACTTGTATCTTGAAGGTTCAGACCAACACCGTGGCTGGTTCCAGTCTTCATTGCTGACCTCAATTGCCATCAATGAACGCGCGCCATATAAAGGCTTGCTCACCCACGGTTTTGTGGTCGATGAGAAAGGCCGTAAAATGTCTAAATCATTAGGTAATATCATTACCCCACAAGACATTATTAAAGATATGGGTGCAGATGGCTTACGCTTCTGGATCGCTTCTGCGGACTATCGTTATGAAATGACGGCTGGTAAAGAAATCTTTAGCCGTGCTTCAGATGGTTACCGTCGTATCCGTAACACCTTACGTTTCTTGCTGGCGAACCTGAATGGCTTCAAGCCATCTACGGATGCGCTGCCAGTGGACCAGTTGATTGCATTAGACCAATACATCCTGCAACGTGCTGCTGAGGTTCAAAAAACCATTCAGCAAGCCTATGAAGAGATGAATTTCCATATTGTGACCAATGCCCTCACCAACTTCTGTATCAACGATTTGGGTGGTTTCTATCTCGACATCATCAAAGATCGTCAATACACCACCAAGGCAGATTCACAAGCACGTCATTCTGCCCAAACCGCGCTGTACCATATCGTTCAGGCATTTGTTCGCTGGATGGCACCAATTCTCAGCTTTACTGCACAAGAAGCATGGCCTTTAATCCCAGAACAAACTGAAAAATATGTGTTTACCGCTGAATGGTATGACATTCCAACCGCATCAACAGCAAACTTACTGTCTGAAGCAGATTGGCAAACATTGATTAGCGTAAAATCAGCAGTAAATAAACAGATTGAAGCAGCACGTAACGCTAAACTGATTGGCAGTAACTTATCTGCAAAAGTTGAACTTTGGGCAGATGAAGCATTACAGAAATTGTTGAACCAATTGGCTGATGAATTACGCTTTGTCTTGATCACCTCTCAAGTCATTGTGCATCCGTATGCTGAACAAGGTGAAAGCACTGACCTTGCCGGGTTACGTGTTCAGGTTTCAGCGGCGGATGGTGAAAAATGTGTACGCTGCTGGCATGTGTTGCCAGATGTAAATACACACGTTGGTCATGCTGGTTTATGCGCTCGTTGTATTATCAATGTCACTGGCAGTGGCGAAGTGAGAAAATATGCATAATTCTGTGCAAACAAGCCCCGCAAAAAAAGGCTTATTCCAGTTTTACCCGCACAACTTCATGTGGCTTGGACTTTCTGTCCTTGCCATTGTGCTGGATCAATGGACCAAATGGATTGCAAGTTCGCATTTAAATTATGCTGATCCTGTTCCGGTTCTGCCTTTTTTAAACTGGACATTACTTCACAATCATGGCGCAGCATTTAGCTTTCTATCTGATGCGGGTGGCTGGCAACGTTATCTGTTTACCTCTCTAGCAGGCATTGTGTCGGTTATTTTTGTGTTCTGGCTCATGCGCATGCCAAAGAAAATGATCATTTTGCCTATGGCAATTGCGTTGATTCTCGGGGGAGCCATTGGCAACCTGATTGACCGTGTCAGTCTAGGCTATGTGGTTGATTTTATCCATGTCTATTACCAGAACAGCCATTTCCCGGCATTTAACCTTGCAGATAGTGCCATTACTTTGGGAACGATTTTACTGCTAATCGATACCTTCTTCCTCGAGAAGAAACGCAACCAAAATGCGGATAGATAAGATGAACGAAATTATTCACCCAAACGAAGAAATTCGTATTCAGGACGGTTCAAAAGTTGACTTGCACTTTTCGGTTTCAATCGAAAATGGTGTTGAGATCGACAATACCCGTGGCCGTGAAGAGCCTGTCAGTCTGGTCATTGGTGACGGTAACCTGTTACCTGGCTTTGAAAAAGCTTTATTTGGTTTACGTGCAGGCGATCGTCGTACTGTACATTTACCACCTGAAGATGCTTTTGGCCCTTGGAATGCTGAAAATATCCAAATCTTCGATACCGTTAAGTTTGAACAACGTCCCATCGTTGGTCATATGATTGAATTTGAAGATAAGGCCAAAGCCACCTTATTTGGAATTGTAAAATCGGTCAATGATGACACCACTGAAATCGATTTTAATCATCCACTGGCAGGCAAAAATATTACCTTTGAAGTTGAAATCTTTAAGGTCACCCCGGCTGGACAGCAAGGCATTAAATTGATGTAACATAAAAGCTCTCAAATGAGAGCTTTTTTTAACCCTGAATAAAAGTATAAGATCATTAAAAGACATTTATTTTCGATTCAAAGCAATAACACAGGAAGATCAATATGCTCATTTACATTATCGTCGGTAGCATCCGCGAAGGCCGTATAGCCATTAAAATCGCCAATTGGGTCGATCAGGCCATCAATGAACTTTCATTAAATGATATTCAGACCGAGATTATCGATCTGAAAGAATGGGCCTTACCTATCTTTGCAGGCGCGCATCCTCCAGCGACAGGTGTTTATGACCAACCTAAACAACAACAATGGGCCGATAAAATTGCCGCAGCTGATGCATTTATCTTGATTAGCCCTGAATATAATCATGGCTACAGTCCAGCACTCAAAAATGCACTGGATTACGTGGCTAAGGAATGGCAAGGTAAACCTGCGGCTTATGTGGGCTATGGTGCAACCAATGGCTCGCGCTCAATTGATCAACTCCGTCAGGTCGCGACCTATATCGGCTTGGTGGACAGCAATGCCGTTCTTGAAATCCGTGATATTTTTAAACGTAATAAAGAAGAAACGTTTGAAGCCAATGAGTTTGAAGTGAAAGGCTTGTCAGCGTTAATGAGTAAACTACAGAAGTATCATATCGCTTAATTGTACGCCTAAGCGTACGTTGATCAGGTAGATTTACGTCTATATCCACCCCAGCTTAATCGTTAATATATGAAGCATAGAGAGACAGGAAGTCTCATTGAGAATAATAAAACACACAGGACGTGGTCGTTAATAGGATATCAACGACATAAGCGGAATACAAAGAAGCCCCGTCAGGATGATGGGGCTTCTTTTTATCTATTTGTTATCTATCTGAAGCATGTAACAGAAATTGACATCGTATCCCGCAAGATACAATCTGCCCCAGAAAGCCCTACATTTTTCATGTTTTTAGCTTGTTACCCTAAAATAAAAATGATTTTGAGGTCGTAACCATGGGTAAAAAAGCATTAATCATCACATCTAACGCAGGCGTTGAACATGATGAGCTGATTCAGCCGCTCGAATTTTTAAAAGGCAAAGGTATTGAAGTCATCCATGCTGCAGAAAGCTTTGATGCGGTGCAGACGGTAAAAGGTGATAAGGCACTTGGTCCAAGTTATACACCACAAGCCTCATTAGATCAGGTTTCTGTAGAAGATTACGATATTTTGATTATTCCTGGCGGTACCGTTAATGCCGATACCTTACGGCTCAATGAAAAAGCCCATGCCATAATTCAATATTTTACCGATCAAAACAAGCCGATTGCCGCAATCTGTCATGCGCCTTGGACACTCATCAATGCAGAACGGATTAAGGATAAAAATCTGACGTCCTATAAAAGCATTCGTCTGGACCTGGAAAATGCAGGCGCACACTGGGTGGATGAAGCGGTACATCGTTGTAATACCAATGACTGGCCTCTTATCACCTCACGCTGCCCAGATGATATCCCGCAGTTCAATGAAGCTATCTTGAAAGAATTGAGCCAAGAATAAGCTCTTAGACAGTATTATGTTTTCCGCAATAAAAAACACCCCCTCTGCGTTAGCGGAGGGGGTGTTTCATATTTAAAAGCTGGCGATGACTTACTCTCACATGGCAAGTGCCACACTACCATCAGCGCTAAGAGGTTTCACTTCTGAGTTCGGGAAGGGATCAGGTGGTTCACTCTTGCTATTGTCGCCAGCAAACTGTTTTGGTTTTGGGTGGTCTTACGTTTTTTGCCACTTAGTACCGAAAGAGTTATTAACGGATTAGTTTAATCGAGTCGTATTGTAACTAGTTTACACTAAATCAAGTTATGTATTGAATTTATCTTGAATACAACAACTGTTTGGGTGTTGTATAGTCAAGCCTCACGAGCAATTAGTATTGGTCAGCTTCACACGTCACCGTGCTTCCACACCCAACCTATCAACGTCCTAGTCTCGAACGGCTCTTTAGAGGAATAAATTCCTAGGGAAATCTTATCTTGAGGTAGGCTTCCCGCTTAGATGCTTTCAGCGGTTATCCCTTCCGAACATAGCTACCCGGCGATGCGACTGGCGTCACAACCGGTACACCAGAGGTTCGTCCACTCTGGTCCTCTCGTACTAGGAGCAGATCCTCTCAAATTTCCAGCGCCCACGGTAGATAGGGACCGAACTGTCTCACGACGTTCTAAACCCAGCTCGCGTACCTCTTTAAATGGCGAACAGCCATACCCTTGGGACCTGCTTCAGCCCCAGGATGAGATGAGCCGACATCGAGGTGCCAAACACCGCCGTCGATATGAACTCTTGGGCGGTATCAGCCTGTTATCCCCAGAGTACCTTTTATCCGTTGAGCGATGGCCCTTCCATACAGAACCACCGGATCACTAAGACCTACTTTCGTACCTGCTCGACTTGTGGGTCTCGCAGTTAAGCGCGCTTTTGCCTTTATACTCTACGCGTGATTTCCGACCACGCTGAGCGCACCTTCGTACTCCTCCGTTACTCTTTAGGAGGAGACCGCCCCAGTCAAACTACCCACCAGACATGGTCCTCGCCCCGGATTACGGGGCAGAGTTAGAACCTCAACATTACCAGGGTGGTATTTCAAGGACGGCTCCATTAGAACTAGCGTTCTAACTTCAAAGCCTCCCACCTATCCTACACAAGTAAGGTCAAAGTTCAATGTCAAGCTGCAGTAAAGGTTCACGGGGTCTTTCCGTCTAGCCGCGGGTACACTGCATCTTCACAGCGATTTCGATTTCACTGAGCCTCTGCTGGAGACAGCGCCGCCATCATTATGCCATTCGTGCAGGTCGGAACTTACCCGACAAGGAATTTCGCTACCTTAGGACCGTTATAGTTACGGCCGCCGTTTACTGGGGCTTCGATCAAGAGCTTCGCTTACGCTAACCCCATCAATTAACCTTCCAGCACCGGGCAGGCATCACACCCTATACGTCCACTTTCGTGTTTGCAGAGTGCTATGTTTTTAATAAACAGTTGCAGCGGCCTGGTTTCTGTGGCTGCCAAAGCTCAGGGAGCAAGTCCCATCACCGTCAGCAGCGTACCTTCTCCCGAAGTTACGGTACCATTTTGCCTAGTTCCTTCAGCAGAGTTCTCTCAAGCGCTTTGGTCTACTCGACCTGACCACCTGTGTCGGTTTCGGGTACGATTCCTGTGTAACTGAAGCTTAGAGACTTTTCCTGGAAGCATGGTATCAGCCACTTCACTGTACAAGTACAGCTTGCTATCAGCTCTCAGCATAGAGCACCCCGGATTTGCCTAAGATGCATGCCTACTGCCTTCCACCTGGACAACCAACGCCAGGCTGACTTAACCTTCTCCGTCCTCTCATCGCATTACACAGAAGTATTGGAATATTAACCAATTTCCCATCGACTACGCCTCTCGGCCTCGCCTTAGGGGTCGACTCACCCAGCCCCGATTAACGTTGGACTGGAACCCTTGGTCTTTCAGCGAACGGGTTTTTCACCCGTTTTGTCGTTACTCACGTCAGCATTCGCACTTCTGATACCTCCAGCATACTTCTCAATACACCTTCATCGGCTTACAGAACGCTCCCCTACCACGTATACAAGTATACATCCGCAGCTTCGGCACATAGTTTTAGCCCCGTTACATCTTCCGCGCAGGCCGACTCGACTAGTGAGCTATTACGCTTTCTTTAAAGGGTGGCTGCTTCTAAGCCAACCTCCTAGCTGTCTATGCCTTCCCACATCGTTTCCCACTTAACTATGATTTTGGGGCCTTAGCTGGCGGTCTGGATTGTTTTCCTCTTGACTACGGACGTTAGCACCCGCAGTCTGTCTCCCGGATAGTACTCATTGGTATTCGGAGTTTGCATCGGTTTGGTAAGTCGGGATGACCCCCTAGCCGAAACAGTGCTCTACCCCCAATGGTATTCGTCCGAGGCGCTACCTAAATAGCTTTCGGGGAGAACCAGCTATCACCAGGCTTGATTAGCCTTTCACCCCTATCCACAAGTCATCCCCTGGCTTTTCAACGACAGTGGGTTCGGTCCTCCAGTTAGTGTTACCCAACCTTCAACCTGCTCATGGATAGATCGCCTGGTTTCGGGTCTATACCCAGCAACTAAACGCCCTATTAAGACTCGATTTCTCTACGGCTCCCCTATGCGGTTAACCTTGCTACTGAATATAAGTCGCTGACCCATTATACAAAAGGTACGCAGTCACACCACGAAGGTGCTCCCACTGCTTGTATGCATGCGGTTTCAGGATCTATTTCACTCCCCTCACAGGGGTTCTTTTCGCCTTTCCCTCACGGTACTGGTTCACTATCGGTCAGTCAGGAGTATTTAGCCTTGGAGGATGGTCCCCCCATATTCAGACAAGGTTTCACGTGCCTCGCCCTACTCGTCATCATTATGTGTGCCCTTTCGTGTACGGGAATATCACCCTCTACGTTCGCACTTCCCAGAGCGTTCCACTAGAACACACATAACTTAATGGGCTGCTCCCCGTTCGCTCGCCGCTACTAAGGGAATCTCAATTGATTTCTTTTCCTAAGGGTACTGAGATGTTTCACTTCCCCTCGTTCGCTTCATAAGCCTATGTATTCAGCTTATGATACCCGCCTTATAGCGG
>NZ_AMZS01000074.1:0-3072 GCF_000314615.1 Acinetobacter sp. WC-323 | reverse complement strand
CTACTGACTCAATCGCCACCACAACAGGTGTGCGAGCAATTCTGGAGAGTAAAAAGTCCTTAAACTGCTTGCTCTGATGGCAATAGGCACGGACATGCCAGCGAAAACCGGTATACACCAGGGTATGTGGGGAAATCATGCGTTCATGCCACTGCGGATTCTGCATGGAGGCATAAATCATTTTTAAAGTACTTTGGTTCCGGCAGGCACGCAAAACTTCCCGAATCACTTCAGGACATACACTGCGATCAGGTAATTGAACTGCTGCAAGATTCGGTTCTGGCATCGCAATCAGGGCATGCGATTCACTAACCAAACCTGACAACATATTGAGATATTCATTGATATGCGCTGTAGTCAGTACAGGCTGGAAGCTGGCTTTAGGCACATAACCCTTGACTGAGGGGTCATGAATCAAGGCATGGGGGTTATACAGCGTATTGTAACGCTTGATATCCGCAGAAGCCTGCTGTCGACTGAGCCCAAACCAGCTCATCAAACGATTGGTGACCAAACGACCTTCCCAGTATGCAAGCAGCTCGATCGCTCGCATTCGTAGCAGGACTTCATGCTTATGTGTCGTCATATACCAATCAGTCAATAAATAGCAGTTTTAAGATTACCCTACAGCAAATATACAGTAAAGATTTTTGACGGTATTTTAAGGTAGTATTGCAATCACCAGATAAAAAATATACGGATGTCTCTATGGGGACAACCGACTAGCGAGGTAGATGAGGATCTGAGATTCTCTGAATTTACCTCTATTAACTGAAATACACAGCGAACTGGTTTTGCAAATGGGGGAAATATGGACTTTAGATTTCGCAAGAGCATTAAAATCTTACCGGGTTTAAAAATTAATCTGACGCATAAGGGCATCAGCAGTGCGAGCATTGGCAAACCCGGTGCTTCTTTAAATATTGGTAAAAAAGCACCCGAACCAGCGTGGGCATTCCCGGAACAGGACTTTCTTATTCCAAGCATCATCCCCATACAAACAGGCCGAATACCCCACAGAATACCTCTCAGCAACCATCTCCATTGAATAACCCAGGTATGCAGACATCCAGATCAACTGTCTGGCTCTGGATCGCGTTTGGGGTGTTGTGTTTTATTGTTGGAGCAATCGTTTTTTAGAGGCTTTACAATGATGTTTGATTTTTATCATGGAATCATTTGAAATGTCAGCAGTAGGCCTGAAGAAACACTAAAATTGATGCTGAGTACGATATTGGTCAGGTGTTCAACTTACTTCTAATCTTTGAATATTAAGTTTAATCATTTTTCCAGTGAGCTTAAAGTTACCTTCTTTCCATTCTGCGATCACTGCTTGATTCATAGCATCTGAACTCACAGTGGTCCAATCGATCGTATAACCTTACTTAAATAGTATCTGGCCTAGCATGAAACATTGTGAGCGACCATTACCTTCTCTAAATGGATGAATATAATTTAAAACAACAAAAAATCTGGCTAAAAAACTACAAACCAAATCTATATTTTCTTTATTATTAATCAAATGGTTAAAATTATTATTGAGGCATGAAAACAGCAGATCTGTTAAAGGAGCTATGCTATTGTAATGGAGAAAGATACATTCACCTTTATAGGTATTCACGCGTCTTAATTGGCCAGCCCATGGGTAGACATCCATAAATAATTGATGATGTATATTTTGTAGGTGCTGTAAATCAAAATTGCCTAGAAAAACAGAGATATTTTCCTGTAATCTTGTATTTTGTAAGGCACTTAGCGCTTTCTCTGCCTCATTCAGGTCTTTGGTATTAGAAATACCAAGATTGTTGATCAAAACACCATTTTTATCACAGAATGGATCATCATAAAAATCTTCTTCCGTCAGATAATAATGTAGTGCATCATCAAAAAACATTTTTATCTTACACGGTACATTTCAACGAGTGTATTTCTGGCTTGTTCAAATGTCTTAGAACCCTTCACATAGTCATTAATTGCTTGTAAGCCTTTATTATCTACAACCAAATTATCTACGGCAAATGAAGCTTTTACGATTTTAAAGGCTTCAGTACGGCTATTTCTCATACCAATAACTTTTTTCATAAAATTCTCGCTTCAAATGGATCATGCAGACTCTAAGGATATAATATTTTCATTGAGAAAAAAGAAGTTCCTATGAAGTTTTCACAATTATCTTAATAATTCGCCTTGAATAGGCTTTGTTGCACAAACCTATCTGTAAAGGCTTTTTCAGCGATATAATTTTCAAATGAAGAAGCCTACACACAAAATCTACCGCACAACCAATTGGCCCGCATATAACCGAGCACTCATTAGTCGCGGAAATATTGCCATTTGGTTTGATCCTGCTACGCAATGGTATGCTCTATCAAAAGGCAAACAAGGGCGAAATCAAATCTACTCCGACGCAACCATCCAATGCTGCTTAATGATTAAATCTTTATTTCGTCTGTCTTTACTTATTGCCACTGGCTTTGTGCAAAGTCTAATTAAACTTTGCGGATTAAATTGGATAGTACCAGATTACACCACGCTTTGTAGAAGACAAAAGCATATTGATATTGCAATTAGTTACCAAAAAAGTAGCGATGGGCTGCATCTACTCATGGACTCTACAGGGATGAAGTTTCTAGGTGAGGGCGAATGGAAACGCAAGAAACATGGGCCTGAATATCGTCGCCAATGGCGTAAACTACATATTGGTATAGATGCTAAAACCCTACAAATACGCGCTATTCAGCTCACAACCAATAATGTCAGTGATTCACAGGTGCTTGGTGATTTACTTAATCAGATTCCACAAGATGAGCAGATTGACTCTGTTTATACCGATAGAGCTTATGACAACAAGCAATGCCGTCAGGTCATTGCAGATCGGCAAGCGCATGCGGTAATTCTACCTAGAAAAAATGCGAAACCATGGAAAGATACAAAGAGTAGCTCGCTAGAGCGAAATGAATTACTTCGAACAGTTACACGTTTAGGCAGGACACTATGGAAAAAATGGTCAGGCTATCATCGGCAAAGTTTGGTTGAAACTAAGATGCACTGCATTAAATTATTAGGAGATAA
>NZ_AMZS01000073.1:0-24697 GCF_000314615.1 Acinetobacter sp. WC-323 | reverse complement strand
AGAAGCCTACACACAAAATCTACCGCACAACCAATTGGCCCGCATATAACCGAGCACTCATTAATCGCGGAAATATTGCCCTTTGGTTTGATCCTGCTACGCAATGGTATGCTCCATCAAAAGGCAAACAAGGGCGAAATCAAACCTACTCCGACGCAGCCATCCAATGCTGCTTAATGATTAAATCCTTATTCCGTCTATCTTTACGTATGGTCACTGGCTTTGTGCAAAGTCTGATTAAACTTTGCGGATTAAATTGGACCGCACCAGATTACAGTACGCTTTGTAGAAGACAAAAGCATATTGATATTGCAATCAGCTACCAAAAAAGTAGCGATGGGCTGCATCTACTCGTAGACTCTACAGGGATGAAGTTTCTAGGTGAGGGCGAATGGAAACGCAAGAAACATGGAGCTGAATATCGTCGCCAATGGCGTAAACTACATATTGGTATAGATGCCAAAACCCTACAAATACGCGCTATTCAGCTCACAACCAATAATGTCTGTGATTCACAGGTGCTTGGTGATTTACTTAATCAGATTCCACAAGATGAGCAGATT
This sequence comes from Acinetobacter sp. WC-323, assembly GCF_000314615.1. NCBI lineage: Bacteria > Pseudomonadati > Pseudomonadota > Gammaproteobacteria > Moraxellales > Moraxellaceae > Acinetobacter > Acinetobacter sp. WC-323. The sequence continues at coordinate 24,134 of NZ_AMZS01000073.1, read as the reverse complement.
GACTCTGTTTATACCGATGGAGCTTATGACACCAAGCAATGCCGTCAGGTCATTGCAGATCGGCAAGCACATGCGGTGATTCCACCTAGAAAAAATGCGAAACCATGGAAAGATACAAAGAGTAGCTCGCTAGAGCGAAATGAATTACTTCGAACAATTAAACGTTTAGGTAGGACACTATGGAAAAAATGGTCAGGCTATCATCGCCGAAGTTTGGTTGAGACTAAAATGCACTGCATCAAATTATTAAGAGATAAACTCAGTGCAAGGAGCTTTGATAGCCAAGTCAATGAGGTTCATGCACGTGTAGCAGTCCTCAACAGATTTACGGAATTAGGTCGACCACTTACCCAAGTTACGCCTTAAATTTGGCTCAATTAGGGGCGCTTTGCCTTTCAAATCTTTGTGCAACAAAGCCTTCCGCAGCATAAAAACATAAATTAAAAACAATATTTTTCAAATATTTAAACAATAAAAACCACAATACTTTAAAGACATAAAGATATATCAATTAGGTTTTTGACTCTACCTCGATAACAAAATAGTTTAATAAAAAATAACTCGATACTTCACAAATTGGAGGTGAAGCAATGGATACAAACAAGGTCAATATTAATGACACTATTGATAAAGCCCGTTTTACCGCATTTCACTGGAAGGTTTTAATCTGGTGTCTGATCATTATTATTTTTGACGGTTATGATCTGGTTATTTACGGCGTCGCCTTACCCCTGCTGATGCAGCAATGGTCACTGACTGCCGTGCAAGCAGGATTGCTTGCCAGTGCAGCGTTGTTCGGAATGATGTTTGGTGCCATGATTTTTGGCACACTTTCAGACAAACTGGGGCGTAAAAAAACCATTCTGATCTGTGTCACTTTATTCAGTGGCTTTACCTTCTTAGGTGCTTTTGCGAAAAGCCCCACTGAATTTGCCATTTTACGATTTATCGCGGGACTTGGCATTGGTGGTGTGATGCCAAACGTTGTCGCATTGATGACCGAATATGCGCCGAAAAAAATTCGCAGTACCTTAGTCGCACTGATGTTTAGCGGCTATGCCATTGGTGGCATGAGTTCTGCCTTACTGGGTGCATGGTTAGTCAAAGACATGGGCTGGCAGATCATGTTTTTAATTGCAGGCATTCCCCTGTTACTTTTGCCTGTGATCTGGAAATTCCTGCCTGAGTCATTGGCTTTCTTAGTGAAATCGAATCATCACGAGCAAGCCAAAATGATTGTCACTAAAATTTCACCTGAAACTGAATTAACCCACAACTCAGCGCTGGTTCTAAATGAAAGTACCAGCACTGATGCCCCTGTTCGTGCCCTATTCCAGCAAGGTCGTAGCTTTAGCACCTTTATGTTCTGGATTGCCTTCTTTATGTGTCTGTTGATGGTCTATGCGCTAGGTAGCTGGTTACCAAAACTGATGCTACAGGCGGGCTATTCTTTAGGTGCCAGTATGCTGTTCCTGTTCGCACTGAATATTGGCGGTATGGTCGGTGCGATTGGCGGGGGCGCATTAGCGGATAAATTCCACTTAAAACCTGTCATTACCAGTATGTTCGTCATTGGCGCAGGTGCCCTGATCTTACTGGGTTTCAATAGCCCACAATTTATTTTATACAGCCTGATTGCAATTGCTGGTGCCGCAACCATTGGCTCACAAATTTTGCTCTATACCTTTGTGGCCCAATTCTACCCTACCGCAGTACGTTCAACCGGTATGGGTTGGGCCTCAGGCATTGGTCGAATTGGTGCCATCATCGGTCCTGTGTTAACCGGTGCTTTGCTGACCTTTGAACTGCCCCATCAGATGAATTTTCTCGCCATCGCAATTCCCGGCATTATCGCGGCACTCGCCATTTTCTTAGTGAATTTAAAAGTCTCTGTTGCGGCCCAACCCGCGACCCGCTTTAACTCCCAACCTACATTGACTCAGCAATAAAACTCCGTGCACCGAGGACTGGTGCACTGACTTCGGATATGGATTATGAAATTATTACAGCACTTTTCCCCTTCACACTTAACGGTTGCAACCTTATTGGCAATGGGCGGCTTGGCTTGCCCAATGGTTTTTGCTGCCGAGATGACCCAGCCCGCTCAGGATGAATGGAAATTTACCCTGAAAAATGCCTATATCAATCGCGACTATGACAACCCAAGCCTGAAAGATACGGGAAGCTGGTCACAAGCGGCGTCTTTATTCTACAAATCCAATATGCAGGATACACCACTGCAAATCGCAGACAAAGCAATCACCATTGGGGCGGATGCTTCGGTACAATATGCAGTCCGTTTAAGCAAGGATAAGCATGTGGTGGATACCGTGTTGCCCTTTGACAACCAAACCCAATCACAAGCCTCTGATTATTTAAAATATGGTGCGACCCTGAAACTGGGCTATGACAAAACACTGCTCAGTGTCGGTGAACTCTGGCTGGATTTGCCTGTAACGGCAGTAGATGCCAGTCGCCAGTTATTGGCTTCTTATTGGGGTACCAATTTAAAGTCACAGCTCTCTGATCAGCTCTATGCCGAAATAGGCCGTGTCACCAAAGTATCGCCCCGCAATGAAGAAGATTTCCGTAAATTTTCTTTTACTGCCAATGGTAAAACTGAATATTCCGATGGCTTAAATTATCTGGATCTGCGCTATCAGCTCACGCCATCATTGAAGGCCGAATACTACTTTGGTAATTTAGAAGACCTCTACAATAAACACTATGTCGGGCTAGAGCATACCTGGAAACAACCCGGCTTCACCCTGAATTCCAAGTTTAAATATTTCAATGCCAAAAATGACGGTAGCAACTTTGATATTGATGCGCAAAATATTGGTGTTCTGGAAATGCTAAAACTAAATAATCAGTCTTTTGGTTTGGGCTATCAACAGATTATCGGGGAGTCTGCTTATCCTTTACCTGACGGTTTCCTGCCTGAAACCTATTTTATCAACTGGAATGCCACAGGTTTCTTTAAAAAGAATGAAAAGTCATATCACCTGATGTATGGCTATGATTTTAAGGACTATGTGCCTGGGCTGAATGCGATGGTGAAATATGTCTATGGACATGACTTTAAGGCAGCCAATGGTGAGAAAAACCATGAGACCGAGTCCAATATTATTGTGAATTATGCCTTTCAACAGCCGTATCTCAAAGGCTTTGCTTTGCAGTACATCCGCATCGACTATGATGTGAAACATGGTAATGACTTTGGTGAAGACCGCTTATTTGTGAACTATAGTAAAAAATTCTAAGTCTTATATTTCTTCCTTACAAAAAAAAGAGAACTTCAGATGAAGTTCTCTTTTGCAGCACACATTCAAACGGCTCAATTAGATTTGTGACTGAATATAATTCTGCAAACCGATCAATTCAATTAAACGTAATTGCTTTTCTAACCAGTAGGTATGATCTTCTTCTGTGTCTGAAAGCTGCTGACGCAACATATCACGGCTAATGTAATCGCCTTTATCTTCACACAGTTTAATACCCACTGCCAGTTTTTCACGGACATGGTATTCAAGTGCCAAATCCGCCTTTAAGCAGCTGACAACATCCGTACCGACATTAATGTCTTCACGGTTCATATTCGGTTGAGCACCAAGGAACAGAACACGACGAATAATGGCATCGGCATGAGATGCTTCTTCCTGCATTTCATGGTCAATACGCTCATAGATCTTGTTCAGGCCCCAATCTTCGTACATTCTTGAATGAATTAAATATTGATCACGAGCAGCCAATTCACCGCCAATGAGCATATTTAAATAGTCGATGACTTCTGGATTGCCACGCATAATACTTACTCCTATCGAATGACAATATTATGGCCAAGTTATAATAGAATTGCAAAAATAAAAGTGTGTAAGTTTATGATTTTTATAAAATTAAAATGAGAAACATACGCATTTACAGTTCTGGTTAGCCGAATTTATCTAAATAAAATAAGCCTTTGCATATCATTTATTGCTTTAAAAATGGATAATTCTATTGAAAATCATTTGTTTGATTTTTTGTAACGATTAGCAATGCTTCTTATTTCGCCGAAGTTTTGATCAAAAAAGCCTAAAAAATGACTGCCCAGCTGTTGTTTGTTTAAGCAAAATTCGGTAAATAACAGCAATCACAAAAACATAATGTGGAAACCACAATGGATAAAAGTAAACCGATTTTGGTCACTGGCGCGACGGGTTATATTGCAGGCTGGATTATTGAACGCCTGCTCAAGCAAGGTTATACGGTTCATGCCACAGTGCGTGATCCATCAAAGAAAAACAAGATCCAGCATCTCTATGATCTGGCAGAACAATCATCCGGGCACATCCAGTTTTTCAAAGCAGATTTGCTTGAAACAGGTTCATTTGATGAAGCAATGAAAGATTGCGAAATCGTGATTCATACCGCCTCGCCGTTCGTGGTCACCAACTATAAAGATGCCGTTAAAGACATTATTGAGCCGGCGGTGAAAGGCACAGAAAATGTTTTGAACAGCGTTAATCGCACCGAGTCAGTCAAACGTGTAGTGCTGACATCAAGCATTGCTTCAACCTATGGCGATGCAGTTGAGATTCAAAATACCGCCAATAATGAATTTGATGAAAATCACTGGAACACCACCAGTAGCGAAACACACCAGCCTTATCCTTATTCCAAAGTCATGGCCGAACGCAAAGCCTGGGAAATGGTAGAACAGCAAGATCGTTGGGATCTGGTGTGCATTAACCCAGCGTTAGTGATGGGTCCATCCCTTACCGATGCCAGTCAGTCAGGCAGTATTGAAGTATTGCAACAGTTTGGTAATGGTACCACCTTGTTTGGTGTACCACCGATGTGGAATGGCATTGTTGATGTACGTGATGTGGCCGATGCCCATGTCGCCGCTGCATTGAATCCGGAAGCACACGGTCGTTATATCATTTGTGGTGGCACACTCAGCTTATTGGACATGGGCAAAGCACTTACTCAGAAGTTTGGCTATAAGTTTCCCTTCCCGCATTTTACTGTGCCCAAGACCGCCTTTGCTTTTGTCGCGCCAGTCCTCGGCCATTCACGTGAATTTGTAAAATTGAATATGGGCTATCCGATTTATTTTAATGCGCAACGCAGTGTCAGAGAACTCGGCATTAAATATCGCGATGTGCGTGAAAGTGTCTGTGAACATTTCCAGCAATTGCTGGATGATGGTATTGTGAAAAAATATATTTGATACAAGAAAAAGGCGGCATTGATGCCGCCTTTTTATCAATTCGCACTGATTCAAAATTTAAATCAAGAATCTATGCTTCATAGTGTTGCAAGAACTCTAAAAACTCTTGTTCATTCATTACGCGAATTTCCAGTTTCTGCGCTTTATCCAGCTTGCTACCCGCTTTCTCGCCAGCCACCACACATTTGGTTTTACTGGACACACTGCCACTGACACGGGCACCTAAAGCTTGCAGCTTTTGTGTCGCCTCATCACGTCCCATGCTTTCCAGCGTTCCAGTCACCACCCAGCTCTCACCATTCAACGGTTGACGCGTTGGCGCAGTCGGTGCATCCCAATGAATGCCTGCTGCCATTAAGCGATCCAGTACCTCAATGTTATGCGGTGCCTGAAAGAAATCAGCAATCCATTCTGCGGTAATATCACCGACATCAGGCGTTTTCTTGAGTGCTTCAATATCTGCTGATTTCAGAGCTTCAAGCGTCTGGAACGTATTCGCCAGCATACGCGCTGTAGTCTCGCCTACCCCACGGATCCCCAAGGCATAAATAAAGCGTGCCAACGTGGTTTTCTTGCTGGCTTCAATTGCATCAATCAGGTTCTGAACCGATTTCTCACCCATTTTCTCGATGGTCAATAAGGTCGCGCGATGTTCATGTAAATGATAAATATCAGCCACATCTTTGAGCAAGTCGAGATGCAAAAGTGATTCCACCCAACGATCGCCTAAACCTTCAATATCCAGTGCTTTACGTGAAACAAAATGACGAATCGCCTCAATACGCTGCGCTGCACAATACAGGCCACCTGAACAACGAGCCAAGGCCTCACCTTCCGGCATGACCACTGGTGAATCACAGACGGGACAATTTTCTGGAAGATGTACAACTTCTGCTTCAACAGGACGGAATTCCGCCCAGACTTTCTCGACCTTCGGAATCACATCAAAGTGTCACCTTACAACTAACTTTTCACTATTCAAATATTATTGTAATAACTGAAATTTTGATATAAAACTAGAACATCTTCACTAGTTGAAACTATCAAAAAGAGAATGGTTGTGATAAATCATGACGAAAGGCTCATTTTTATATCTACGTTTATTGGTGTAGGTGCGTTAGTCAGAAAATGGATTGATTCTAAGAGCGCGAATCAGCAACCCTTACTTTCCCTTATCTTGATTCGGTACATCGAACTGATCCATTCACCTTTCAACAATGATGATACAACCGAGCTAATTCTTAACCTTACTTACATTCGTGCGGACCTTTGCCAGCAAAATAAATTTAAATATGCAAATGAAAGGTATAAAAAGATTTGCTTGCTCATAAAGTACATGATTGATGAGAGCTATTTCAAAGGCGGAAATGTCGATGATCTATCTTCTCTCATGTGTACTCTCACTGAATCTCAATACGAAGCCTGTAAGGCTGAGAAAATTCCATTCGAGGTTTCTCTCAAGTTCAATAATGACCTTTCCAAATCAGATACAGTAGACAATGCTAAAGATGCCCCCCTCTCACCTACTGTTGTGCTAAGACTTGAATACTTATCAGGAATTTTGAATGCTGATGTTTATTATTTAATTTCTAATTTTATATCTCAGTCGAATAAGCAGCGACAAACCCAACTATCATTTTTAATGAAAAGATACATAGCAATACTGTATGAACCGCTTAACAATAACGATTCAGGTGAACTAGCTAAAAGCCTACAATATATTCGAATAGACCTTTGCAAAAGACACACTTTTAAAAGCAGCCTGGCCTTAATCAATAATCTTATAATGATGATTAAACGATTAATTAATACAGAATTTTTTAACAAGAAAGAACTAAATAAACTAGATAATTTTCTTACTTTACCAACTGAATCTCAATTCAAACTAATTAAGTCAGAAATTATACCAGAAGAAATATCAAATCTTTTCGCACATGAATCCGGCGCCGATAAGAACTTTAAGAAAATACTAAACTCCACCTGCACTCCAGAAATTGCGAATAGATTAAAAGAGCACGTTAACAGTTTTAAGCATAAGAAACATCATAGAGGACCCTTAATTCAATTTTTAGAGCAAATTTCATCAACTAATATTGAGTGGTATAAACATCCCAGAATTATTCAAGGTGAGCTTTTAAAATATAGAGGTAACTTGCTTGATGAATATCAAAGAAATACTGCGTATGGTAAATTCCAGAACGTTAAGAACTCACTTGATGTGTTAGTTAAACATAGCCTATTACCAGAAGACTTTGAAATGCCGGACAATTTGCGTAGGTGTACAAATACGGAAAAGGTGCGAAAAAACAACCCACTCATATGTGAAGTGGACATGTATGATGAAAAAAAGCGTGATGAATACATAAACACTCCCCAGTTTATCGAATCTTTAAAGAGCGAACTTTCATATAACTTGTATATCCTTGTGAAAAACGCCCAAGAGATTGTTTTTCAGGGGTACAAAATGTTTTGTAATAAAAATATCATCATAGAGCAAAGCCAGTTTGATGAATTCATGAACCACCCTCAATTTCTCATAAGTAGAACAAAAGACAGCAATTCTAAGTCAAAGATAAACCCTTTTAATAGCGCACATCCACTACGCTTAAATAATTTAACTGCTTATTACGATCATTACTTTAATGATCTACTAAATGGCAAAACTAAACATAATATTAACGGTCTCGCTATAAGCGAAGATATCCTTGGATATCTAGGCTTAACAAGCAGTATTGCATCTGCGATGCAAACCATCATCACAGAAGAATTAGGGATTAATCCGTACTCGCTTTATAGAGTAAAAATATCATCTGACGGTCACGGCCATGAATTTGTTATAGTGGATGATGAGGGTTCTGTAAGAATTAAAGCTTTAAAACCACGAGCTAGAAACGCTCGCTCAAGAAAGGCAGAAGGATCTTATAAATCATTAGCCGATATAGATGCATATGAAATAAATGCAGCAACTTGCTTAAGAATGGCATTAGAAATGACAGCAAGAATCAGAGAGACCTTGGGAATACGAGATCTATGGGTTTGCCTAATTTGTCAGGGTGTCACTGTTCCATGTCCTGAAACATTCCAAAATAAATTTAATAAGTTCTGCTTGACGCTCTCATCTCAGAACACGACTTTGCAGGAAGCTACATTAAAAAAAGTACGAACATCAAAAGGTGTTTTAATTTATTTAAAATCAAATGGCGACTCCATCAAGACTGCGACATATTTTGGTAATACTGTTAAGACAACCCTCAATCGTTACATCCCGAAATATTTAACTGAAATAATTTACAGACTCAAAATAAGAAACTTTCAGAAGATATTTCTGTTTATGGCAACCTCATCTGATAAATTACCTTTCAAGTCACTAAATATGAGTGAGGCCGAATTTAAATTACAGCTAAAACAAGTTTTCAATAATCCAGATATGGGAGGTAATTTATACGAAAAACTAACTAACCCTTGTATAGATAATGAGGAAGATATCCCACTATATTTTTGTGTATCTGATCTAAACCTTCAGTTAGCTATAGAGTATGCGAAAAATGGTAAAGATGAGAAGTTAAAGAAAAACTGTAAAGATGTACTTGATAAGATTGGGCAAGAGTCCTCAGTAATGATGAAGCATATGCTTAGGAAAGCACAGTTAAATGTCGAGAAAAATAGTTATTAGGTGTGTAAATAATGAAAAGTAATTTAAGCCCTATAAAGGAACGCATAGACCCTAATGACTTGCCAGAGACCATTGTTAATTCCTCTTACCCTAAACCTCGATGGATGTTGAACGAGTCTATAAATGATAAAACTTGGTACTTATCCAAAGTTGGTATTAATTTATCCTTCTATAAGGAAAACATTAACAAAGCCCAAAAGTTTGAATTCAAACAAAAGATTGCAGATAATGAGTATCTAACTGACAAAATTAATGAAGCATTATTAATAGATATCCGTAACAGTCTTCTTTTTCTTGATACAACAGGTAAAATTACAAGACCAGCTAGGATTTCGGATATCGCTATATCTGTAATTCATCTCATCTACCATGCAAATGAATTTCGTATTTCCAAGAGCGAACCTTTAGTTAGAAGCCTAGAGCAAATCAAATTAAAAGAGTTGAAACATTACTTGTTATCTTTCAATGTAGAGAGGGATTTGTTTGAAAAAGCAGTTAATTTTATATTAATAAAATGGAGCTCAAAGAGCGATATAAACTGGTCTTTAATAAGAACTGAGTTTGCTATTACAACTAGGGAGTTTAAAAGTCTTAAATACAAGGTAATTAAATACTTAGAATCAAAAGATGATGGCTTTTTTTCTCAAATGGCATATAAGCGAGAATACAATAATGCATGTACACGAGAGTTTGACATAGACTTTGCTCTGTATCCAAGTCAAAGTACAATCTCTAATGAAATCTCTAAATTGGAAGCCTTTTTTACTGCAAGAACTGCCCAAAAATATAAGTTTCAGTATTCGCCAATGAAACTGTTTTCTGTGGGAAGGACTATTTTTGATGAAATGATCGATAGAGTGAAAACTCCATTGATGCCAATTTCATTATCCCTTCATACAACTTCCTCAGCATTACATTTTGCACGCGTTTATGGAGGGCCACTTCGTCAGTACCTTTCGGATTTATCTAAAGGCGAAGTTAACAGGATAAAAGAACTTGGTATAGCTTTATCAACCAGCAGGCAACATAGCCTAAAGATAAAGAATTATGTATATAAAACAACTAAGATCCCAGAAGCTCTCAAACCTTTAATTATTACGTCATGGGAAAAAGGAGATGACATTAAATCTGACTATAGCGAATTAAGAAATGGCATGTCTGTTAATATGGCTATCAGACTTTACACAGCTGCAATATGGATTCTGATCGCCAGCTTCTCTGCTGGCAGAGCAACATCATTGCGGACTTTAAACCGTAATTGTTTTGTACAATCCCCAGTTGATGGTTTGTTTGACATAGTCATGAAAATTCCTAAAAGCTCAGAAAGGTTAGAGTTAGAAAAAGTACATAGACCTATCCCTGATTTGATATACGATTACGGTCTAGAGTTCGCTTTAATGGTATGTGAACTTGAAGAAAGACGAGGTTTTATAGGAGATGAGAATGAACTATTTTTATTTGGTTGTGCATTGTCATATAGATCAATAAGTGCAGCTCGTGAAGATGGCGGGGAAAACTCTAAACACCCTTTAAGCGACGACTATATTAATGTTTCCATTAATATGTTTATGGACTGGATTGAATCTCCCCTGATCGGTGGAAAAAGATGGTATCCATCAACACACCAATTTAGAAGACTATTTGCTGTAGTGTATTTTAATTTCTCAGATCAAGTTGGATTAGATGAGCTATCTTGGTTCATGGGTCACTCTAACCTCGATCAAACATTCTATTATGCAGAAGTGTCGCCTGATGATGAATGGATCGACGAAGCTGAGGCTACAATTGCACGGATAGGGGCATCATTAAACAAGCATATTAATAGTGATGAAGCAGTGAGAAGCATCATTAACAAAGCCAGACAGTCAACAAATATTTCAACTGTGTTAGAGACACTAGTCCGTAGATTGATTGACGAACATAAAGAAAAAACAGGTCAACAAGTCCGTTTCTGTAAGATTGATGGAAACGAAGTTTTCTTTTACTTTGTTAAGCCATAAAAGTAGGAATTTAGTTATGTCAAAGTTTAAAAAGGGCGAAACTTCGAAACCAGTTATCGACAAAAAGATTGAAATATCCTCATCTATAAAGCGAAAAACTGAACTCATAAATAAGATAGAATGCTTTGAAAATATACCTAGCAGCTTGGAAATGAAAAAAAACGCCATCTCACAAACTTCAGTTCATAAGTGGGATGATATTGATCTTAATATTATATCTTATTCTTACAATACGGCTCATGCTGAGCATAACTTAAAATATTTAAACGATCTAATTGATTCAATTAAAAATGCCAATCATAGGCTTTCTAAACTCTCAGAATCAGAAAGGAAGGATAAAGGTAATTCCACCGCCAGAATATCACAAAATGAAGTGAACAAACTAAAAATTGAAAACGAGGAATTACGTGTTGCATTAGCGGAAGTTTATAGAGCTTATATGAGCCTTTTAGATCAATGTCGAGAAGATAAGGAAATCGATGCTGCATATAGAAAACTTATTCTATCTCAAGCTCAAATCCTAGGTAGAAATCGACTCTGGCTGGTTAAATAATGTCTTCTGTAGTCGTTGCAAAAGATCCTAACCTTAAATTTCTCAATACTAGTAGGCGAATAGACCAAAACAATGATTGCCCACTTCCCATGATTTTAAAGAAAGGTGGTAAGTTTGATTGGGATGCTAATTCATTTATTACTCATTATGGCGGTGGTTCACAAACATATAATATTCGCCCATTAGCAAAAACCGTTCAAAAAAAAGCATATAGTTTAAATTTGTTCTGTGATTTCCTTGAAGATAATTCTATAAATCTGACTGAAATTAATGATAGCACTCTTTATCAATATATTAAGGAGTCAAAAGATAGGAATATTAAAGACGGTACTATTATTCAACATGGAAGGACTGCAATTGAATATATAGATTATCTCAGTAAAATGTATCCAGAATGGAAACTGGGTACTACAGGGAAAGATCCAGATAAAATATTCAGCGTGCATTATGAAAAACTTAAATTCAAGAAAGGAAGTATAACAGGTGAATACTTTCATCATGAATCACTCGTCGGACTAATTAACATTGCCTCTGAAGCTGAATACGTTCATGATCACGAGTTAGTTATGTGGCTAGATGCCATCAACTGCACAACCAACCACCCAAGAATAAATACATTCCTCATAAGCAGGTGGGAAGCCTTAACCACATTACTAGATGTTACAGGCTCTAGAATAAGTGAAGCTCACGAGATAACCCGAACTATGATAAAAGAGGCAGCAGATTCATTACTCATCAGTGACAAGCAGCCAATAATCCGAAATATTCCCATAAGGAAAGGAAAATACAAAGGTAAAACTCGATCAGTGAGGACAACCCACGAGGATATTCAAGTTATTCTTTTATACGTCCATGTAATTGAAGATATGTTTCCTGATATGGAGCATGATGCTCTTTTTGTCGATTCAGTCACAGGAAAACCATTGAAATCTACTTATTTAAAAAATTATGCAAAAAAGGTTATTAACGGTAGTAAGTATTGTGAGGCGCTGAGGCACCTAACCAATCATTCTTTTCGCCATAGATTTATTACTCTTAATATAGCTAAAGCAATTATGAAAATATCAGCACAAGGTAGCTTTTCAAGTATTCTGAGTGTTGCTTCAAATGCATGCCGTAAAGTTACCATGCACGCAAACAATGAATCTTTATCACATTATGTGCATCTAGCCACTGAATATAATGAAAAAAACGATCAAGCAGATATAGATATGAGCAATATTTCTCCTCAAATTAGAATTCGTGTAAAGAAAATGATCTCAATTGCAAATTTGTTCCGCTTAAAGGAAATAAACGAAGCTGAAGCTTTAGATTCTCTTCTCTCAACGATAGATGGATTTAAGAAGTTCACCTAAAACCAATCAGCCTTTGTTCTTCAGTTCAGATAAGCGAGCGGGAAACGTCCAAAGCTTCTGATGAATAGCCACCGATTTTGTAGACACCATTTAGTTAAATAATGGCAGAGGACTTTTACAAGTTGGCTGCCTAAAATCTCCCAAGTGAAAGCCTCCTACTAATTCAGCACACATCAGAGTTTATATCTTACAAAATAAGCTTAGGCTCATATTTTGATATAAATCTACTACCAATTCCTAATTAAAAGGATCACCCAATACATCTTCAGAACCAAAAAATTCTTTTAACTTTGTCTAAAACCTTATTAGGATGTCCAACTAAGACATGAATGGATGTCCGAGTGTTGATTTTTCACTTTAGCATCCTGCTTAGAATCGTTTGTATTAACTATATTTGGCTAAAGCTTCTTTAAATAAATTCTCACTCTCATCTTTGAATCTAGTCCGTTGGTTATTTAATTCTAAAAATTTTGCATATAAATTTTTATAAATTATATCATGAGCTTTATTATGAACTGTTACCTCAGTAGGACTATCCATCTCAAAGCTACTTTCTAAGCATAAATTTATTATAGTTAGAATATCCTCTTTAGAGATTTCATCTAAAGCACTCCAACTGTCGCCATCTAATGAAAAAAAGCCTTTACCATTATCAATTTTCAAGCACTTCATAACCTTTCCTTCTTTCTAAATAAGGTTCACTACCTGCTTCTAAGCAATTAAGTAGTACTGCATGATTGTTTGTTTCTTTGCCATTAAGACTGACTAACACTTTATCTGTAGGATAGCCTGTATACAATTCGTACTGTTCTTTACCTTGAAAATCCTTACTTTTACTCGTATATACCAAATAATCAGGTTTTATAGATGCACCTACGGTACTGTTGTGTGTTACGAGAATCACTGGCATATATCCGGATATTTCTTTGATTAGAGTATTAACTTTTTGAAATAGAAATCTATTATCAAATGATGATTCAGGTTCATCAATTAGCAGAAGGTCATACTGACTAGCATCGCTTATTTCTTGTAAAAGCCTATATTCTGAACGCTCCCCACCAGATACCTGATAACCAGAAGCATTTAAGATGTTGTAGCTTATTTTTGTGAATAATTTGTGGTAGTCAGTTTCAGCTAAAGATTCAATTTTTCTAAGCTCTTCGAGGTAAGTAAAGCCTTTCGAATCATATTGAGAAAATGCGTTAACAAAAGATAATTGTTTCCCCAAAGTTGAGCCAATATCTCGAGCATTATTAAATTCATTTCTTTTTGCAATCTTAGAAAAACCTTGGATATCATTCCTTAGAAATTCTTTTTCTTGCTTTATTAACTTACATAAGGCATTGAACTTGTCAATTTTTTTCTGATCGAGAGCAAGCTTATATAAATTAATCTCGTTGATCGGTGAAGCTGATGTGTGCATTTTTAATTCAAATTGGATATTATCGATAATGTCATTAACAAATGATTTTTTTAATTCTATCGCATAGTTTTTATTATGCTCAATTATTAAATCTATAATCAACAGCCTTAAACTATTATCCGAAATGTGTCTGTTAATAATTTCCTTGAATCCCGATGAGTCAGCTAAACTCATTGTAGCTTGGACTAGCTTCTTCAGTGAAGATAAGTCATCTATAGTAAATTTTGACTCTGTAAATAGCTTAGCTTTAGCAAAAGTATCAAGTCTGTCTGTTTCTGATGCATGTTTTAGTAAGGACTCAATAAAATCATTAAGTTCTCTATTTGATCGAGTGATATCAACATCTCTCATTATGTCTACACATTCTTTAAATTCTTTTAAGTAGTCTTCAGTGATTCTAGAATGAGTAGTTGTAAGGTTTTTTGAAAATTCCTTTTCATCATCTTCATCTTTCTGTAAAAGAGAAAATTGTTTAATATACTTAATTTTTACATCTTCAGTATCATTTTGGTTTGCAATTAAATTTAAAGTATGAGATTTACCTGATGATCTTTCGCCTATAACAACATTTAAGCCAGTAGATAATTTTAGACCATTATTTAATGCTTCAAAAAAATGGTGTCCATCTTCTCTAGATAGATGCACTTTGTGTTTGTCGGATAATGCAACTTTAAGAGCTGTAAGAGTAATATCACCGATATCTATGTATGTTTGTCTAGCAGGAATAGCTTTTAGTCTTTCTTCCATGCGTAAGTCACTAAAGCAAACTGGTACTAAAGCGTTTTTATCTTTAATCGAGTAGGCAAATTTCCTTGGGCTGGTTACTTCTCCAGCTGTTATAAAACTTGATAATTGATTTAAAGTTTCTTCTTTGATTTCAGGTGACTTCTTATAATGAGGTATTAGAAGATAATTTGAAAGATCTACAAATACTTCTCGAAATTCCGCAATAGATATTGATGTTTCTTTATCTGGAATCATTGCTGTAATTCTATCGCAACGCATTTTAAAATCATGTAGTTCATTATCTTCAGCAATGACTAAAATGTGTGTTCCTTCTATATCAATTTCGATCCCTGGAAATATTTTAATTTCAAGCTGACTTTTAATTTCTTGGAATTGTTTTAAGTCAAACATATTATGATTAGTTATTGCAATAGCATCTAAATTTCCTTCTGATACGTACCACATTAGCCGTTCCATGCAAAAGCTAAAGTGTTTGTCACTGGGAGTACTAACAGTATGAATGTGCAAGTCAATTTTCTTCATTATTTAATTTTTCACATATAGTAGAATTTAAAACAACTCAAGATAAGTGTATAAAATTTATCATGATAATAAATTAATTTCACTAAATTGTTTTGATAGTTTAAGCCACCGCTTTATTAAACGCTTCAACAACCCCAAATATGTTGTCCGCATCTCCATCACCAAACACACCATCAATCCCTTCAAAATGGATTTGATTAAAAGGTGGTTCATATAATTGTGCAGCTTCTAACACACCATTTTGAGTTAAATGCTCAATCAACATTTCCACAAAACGGATTTGCTTCTCGTTATAGGTTGAGCCTTGCAAATACTTAGAAAAGGCTTCCTGAACTGCCTGACGATCTAATCCCACCAATGAGCGAATGAATAAAGGCAATGTTTTTTCTGTACCAAAACATTCTTCAAACTTATCTCGGCTTTCTACTTCTTGAGCTTCAAAAACAAAGCGTTCTAACTCACTTAGATCTGTCGGTGTAAGGGTTGAACCACGTTTTAGCTTCGCAATGGTAATGTGGTTTTCATTCGCCTTAATAAAGCTTTCTACACGTTTACGGTACTGAGCAAGATTCACACCTGTTGATACAACAGGAATATCAACTTCTTGCATCTCTCCAATTTCATCATCAAGCATGGAATAGACAATGGTTGAAGTCGATTTCTCAATCAGTTTGACCAAGCCACGAATACGTTTACGCATCGCCTCAAGCATCGGTAAAGTAATGCCTTTCCAATATTCAACGGTTTGAATGTCTTGAATTAGGGCAATCTGTTCAGCAACAATAGGTATATTTTCTTTACCTTCTAACTTAGAAGCGATTTCAATGACCTTACTGGCATAGCTTTGAATAGCGGTATTGTTCTTTTCTAATACTGCCAGTTCAAGGTTATAACACAACATATCAAATAGTTTAGCTTCTAATGTTTCAGGCTCAAGCTGATTTGGTAATTTAGAGATGTGTTCTCGTAATGTACCAATCGCAAGGTCATCCAAGTTTTTCCAAGCATCATTATTTTTGAAATGTTCTACATGCTCAAGTTCAGATTTTACAATGAAGTTATCTTTGTTCATCGATTTAACTTCTGTTTGTAGGCTCTGACGTATATCTTGCTGAACCACTTTTAAATCTTCGGTTTCATAGTCCTTGGAATTAAGTAGACTCAAGATATTTAATCGAGCTTTGAACAGTCTTTGCCCCAAAGGCTCTGTGGTTGATACAGGCGCACCATCAGGGTTTTCATTGAAATATTCAAAATTAGAACAATAGTCGAAGATAAAGAATTCTTTTTTATCATCTTCAGGGCTAAACAGCTCTTTGCAGAGGCGTGTACCACGCCCAATCATCTGCATAAACTTCACTTTAGAGCGAACCGCTTTAAAGAACACTAGATTGACCACTTCAGGTACATCAATCCCTGTATCGAGCATATCGACAGAAATAGCGATTTGTGGTTCAGGCAAATTTTTCTTACTAAAGTCATCAATTAAGCTTTGCGGATATTTGGTGGCATGAGTAATGACACGAGCGAACTTACCATCATATTGTGGATAGTTTTCATTGAAGCGATCTGCAATAAATTGAGCATGTTTTTGATTCACAGCAAAGATAATAGTTTTGCCTAGACGATCCCCACCTTCGGTTTTAATACCATGTTCCATCAAGTGCTTTAGCATTAAATCAATCGTGCCTGTATTAAACAGTTCTTTATTGATCTTAGACGCTGAGACTTCTTCGGGCGCATCTTCATCGCCCCAGTTTAGACTATCCCAATGTTGTTTTTCTTCTTCGGAAAGTTCGTCATATTTCACGCCTTCACGCATGAATTTTAGAGGCACAGAATAAGCTTTTGGTGGCACTAGATAGCCATCTGTAATCGCTTGATCGAGATCGTAATAATCAGTTGGGACACCACTTTCTAAGCCAAATAAAGCATAGGTATCACGATCGACTTCATCTCGTGGTGTCGCAGTTAAACCTACGAGTAAACTATCGAAATATTTAAAAATCTCACCAAATTTTTGGTATACGCTACGGTGTGCTTCATCAATAATAATCAGGTCAAACATGCCTGTGCCGAATTGTCGTGCACCATCAGCATTTTTTTCGTCAATTAAGCCCATCATGGTTTGATAGGTAGAAAAATACACACGACCCACTTGGTTTTTATCTTCAAGTAAATTGACGAATGAAGCATCTTTTAAATTGGCTTTAAAGGCATTGTGAGCCTGATTGACCAAAGATGTACGATCGGCAAGGAATAACGCCTTTTGTACCACATTGGCTTTCATCAGCACATCAACCAATGCAATGGCGGTACGGGTTTTACCTGTACCTGTTGCCATGATGAGTAAGCCAGCACGCTCTTTACGTTGATAGGCTGCAAGCATAGCTTTGATGGCACGAGTTTGGTAATAACGCTCTACAATTTCCGCATTAATCGGGAAGCTACTCAGATCAGGATTGTTTTTACGTCGTTCAATCAGGCGTTTCAGTTCTGCTTGTGTATAGAAGCCATATACCAAACGTGGTGGACCACCTTGAACTTCATTCCAGATTCGAGTTTTATAGCCATTGGTATAGAAAATAACAGGTCGTTGTCCTGTTTGTTGCTCTAAACAGTCTGCATAGAGTTTGGCTTGTTGCTGTCCTATATCGGGGTCGGTCGATGTGC
This sequence comes from Acinetobacter sp. WC-323, assembly GCF_000314615.1. NCBI lineage: Bacteria > Pseudomonadati > Pseudomonadota > Gammaproteobacteria > Moraxellales > Moraxellaceae > Acinetobacter > Acinetobacter sp. WC-323. The sequence goes on along the minus strand of NZ_AMZS01000073.1, from coordinate 5,973 downwards.
GTTTTGCTTCCACCACAGCCAAAGGCAAGCCGTTGCTGTCATATAGCACATAATCCACTGAACCTTTACCCGATGGACTAGGCATGCCTGTAACAGCAACTTCTTCTCGTGCAGTTGCTCCGATTTCCCAACCTGCTTCTTCAAGCAAGAGGTCAATTTTAAGTTTTCGGGTTTCGTCTTCTTTATAGTCAGTATGGTCTTCGATTTTGCTATTGGCAATTTTTGCTTGTTCGACTTGCTGACGGATCTGCGCTCGTTCTGCATCTGCTTGAGCAAGGAGTTTTTCACGTTCTTCTAAGTTTGCAGATTGTTCAAACAGTCGTTGTTCTAATTCACGTAGGGCTTTGTGTTGCTCTGCAAACTCTTTTTCTTTAGCTTCAGTTTCTTTTTGCAGTTGCTCTTTATTGGCGGTGATTTGCTGCGTATTGTCGGTATTTGGAATTAGTTTTGGGTTAAATAAAATTGACTGAGAACGGTCTTTTGAAGGTGAGCCATAATTACGCTCAAACCAAACATACATCAGAAATAAATGGCTGATGTGTTTTACCGTTTCTTCAGTGGTGAGCTGTTTGAACTTTTTCCCATGTACGGCACTATTGCCGACCATGCGGATGTTATCCATTTTATCCCAAATGTAGGGCGGAATCAGGTCTTTAAACTTTATGTCGTTGAGTAGGTTTTGCAGCTTTGCATCGTAGGGTTGGGTGAGTTTTTTGTCGTATTGATATAACCACAGCACGAGGTTTTCGAGTGATGTTCGAGCCGCAGCAAGGGCAAATTGTGGGGAAATATACACGAGCTTTTCAGCTTCTTTGGCTGTAGCAGCCAAACTTGAAAAATCAGGTTCTAAAAACTGAAAATTACTCATGTATATTCCCTCAAATCTTAAATCAAAGTTTTATAAAGTTCCGCTAAAGGCTTGGTTTTGTATTGATACAAATAAGTCATTAATTCTTTTATATGATTTTAAAAGAATTTGCTTATTGTTATTGACCATATGTAAAAAATCAACAAACTGCTTTTGTTTTTCAATGGGGGGGGAAGGAAACTCTAAATTATCTAGAATTCCTGTGTTCATGTGAGTAAAAGCACCATCTGCACCTGTTTGAAGCCTACTCAAACGATGTTTACAATAAGTCATTAGACCTACAAAATATTCAGGTAATAGATTATTTCCAAATCTTAAACGAATCAAATTTGTACTTATCAATGATTTTTCATATTGCGAGTGTACTACCCCCATTTTACCGACTGTCCCAGCTCGAGAAATGATAACGTCACCTTGTTCAACTGAATAAGACTCTAATTCTCTAAACTTCTCATTTGTTACCCAAAGCGAGGGATTATCAATAAATTCTCCACTAAGTGTGATTACATCCATCGACCAAACTGGAATTCCATTTTCAACATATTCATGTCTTTTTAATGCACTTCCAAATGGTCCACATTTAGTACCATTTTTAGAATCAATATAAAATTTGCTTAATTTTTCTATATTAAATTTATACGGATTAATTTTGGGATCACCAAACATTTCAATAAACGTGGCTTGTAAAAGATGATCTAACTTTTCAATCGCTTGCTGACGTTTTTGGCGTAACTCATTCGCTTGATCTAAAATAGACGTAATTCGGCGTTGTTCTGCTAGCGGTGGTAAATCAATGTTCAAAGCTTTAACCTGAGTTAAGCTTAAATTTTGAATAACACCAGTTACTTTTGAATTAGTAATCTGACTTCTGGCAATTTCACCACCCAACCAATAACTTAGATATTCGGGTAAGATTTTTTCAAAATCACATCGAATAATGCAAACAGCTTGATTGCAATTTAAATCAGGGGCATCATCAGGTACAACACAAGAGCGCCCAATTGAACCAGCTATCGAGATTAATACATCTCTAGGCTTAATTACTGAACGGCTTAATTTTTTATGAGTTTGTTCATCAATATATAAAACATCATCTTTGAAATTTAATAACTTGTCGTGAATATTATTCACTCGAATAAATGGGATTCCATTTTCTTGAAATGCCATTCCTAGAGTTGTTGGTGTTGTACCTTTGGTTACGATCTTTGTAACATCAGAAAGAGTAACCATTGTCATTTCAACAACTCCTTAAGCGAAGCCATTCCTTTTAAAATATCTTGCTCAAGCACTTCTAAATCCGCCAAAATTTTACTTGGTGTCTCATATTCCACTTGCTCATACACCACTTCTTTATAACGGTTAATCGACAAGTCATAACCATTAGCAGCAATGTCGGCTTTATTTACAAGAAAGCTTTGCTCAGTCGCTTTACGACCTGACTCAGCATCTAAATTTTTAAAACGCTCAATAATGTCAGGGATGTTATTATTTTCATGCTTAGACGCATCCAGCTCATTACGCTTATCATCCAACGAATAACCATCGGCTTGCATATCATAAAACCAAACCTTGTCCGTACCACCTGACATGGTTTTAGTGAAAATCATTATCGCAGTTGAAACCCCAGCATAGGGTTTAAACACACCCGATGGCATCGAAATAATCGCTTCAAGCTTTTGCTCTTCTACAATCTTCTGACGTAAATCTTTATGTGCTTTAGACGAACCAAAGAGCACACCATCAGGCACAATCACCGCAGCACGACCGCCCGTTTTCAGCAAACGTAAAAACAAAGCTAAAAATAACAATTCCGTTTTTTTAGTTTTCACTACAGCCTGAATATTCTTAGCACAGCTTTCATTATCCAAACTGCCTGCAAATGGAGGATTGGCAAGAATCAGGCTGTACTTGCTTTCAATATGCGAGTGCACCTCACTTAAAGAATCACGGTTTTCAATTCGTGGGTTCTCTACACCATGCAGCATCATGTTCATAGAACCAATACGAAGCATGGTGCTATCAAAATCATAACCAAAGAAGGTTTCTTCACTAAAACGCTTTGCTGCTTCAGCGTTGACAAAAATCTCAGTGCTGTAGTGATCATTGAGATATTCACTTGCTGCTACGAGAAAGCCTGCTGTACCGCATGCAGGGTCACAAATGGTATCAGTAGGTTTTGGTTGCATCAGCTCCACAATCATTTTGATGATATGGCGAGGTGTACGGAACTGACCGTTTTGACCAGCTGAAGCAATTTTACCGAGCATATACTCGTAAATATCACCCTTGGTATCTTTGTCATCCATTGGTACATCTGCGACCAAATCTACAACCTTGGTTAAAAGCGCAGGTGTTGGAATGGTAAAACGAGCATCCTTCATGTGATGGCTATAAGTCGTTTCGTCTTCAGCACCCAGATTCTTAATGAATGGAAAGACTTCATTCGCAACAGTGTTATATAGCGTTGCAGCATCTCCCAAAGTGATGAATTTCGACCAACGAAGATGATCTTGCTCTGCGGTGAAAATTGGATGTTCTACAGCTTTCTTTAAACGATTGGCTTTCTTTTCTTTTGTAATCTGAATTTCATCTAGTCGGCGAATAAACAGCAAATAAGTCATTTGCTCCATGACTTCAAGCGGATTGGAAATACCACCACTCCAAAATGCATTCCAAATCTGGTCAATTTTACTTTTAATATCGCCTGTAATCATGCTGTTAACGTTCCAATTTCTTTGGAGTTTATTGTGTTAGATTTAAAGAGTAAAATCTATGAAAAAATAAAGCAATGCGTCAAGATTAGACGTTAGTGCTATGGTAATAATTCTTTTGCGTTGATTTCTAATACAGATGCAATTTCATATAGTTTTTCAACAGTGAGATTGACCTCTCCACGTTCAATGCGCCCCATATAGCTACGATCAATTCCACATTGAAGTGCGAGAGATTCTTGTGTGATGTTGGATTGTTTTCTTATTTGACGGATCGACTGCCCAATTTTTGCTGCTAATTCTGTCATTTTTACTAAAAGTATTAAAAATAGTAATATCAGCAATTGAGGACTATACATCCACGGATTATAATCCTCTTTTTTCACGTTATGAGATCAATCTGATGACTAAACCTACTCCATTACCTTTCTATGATGAGTTCATGACAATTTTTAAGAATCACAATATCTCGAATTGGGAGGCTAAAGATTTCGTCAAATTGATAATGGGTAGCAATGTAAAAATTAATAAAAAAAATCAATTTGAAATTTATAGAGCACTAAAAATACTTGTTCGTTATAAATATTTGAGTATTGATCCATCCCAATCGACACAAAAACGATTTATCTACTGTGAAACGGAGTTAATGAATGAACTAAGAGTAAGTCCAATTCGTAATAAATTGGGACAAATATTTGAATTAAAGGAATTAGAACTCTTAAAACAGATTCAAGAAAAGGAACACAATATTTCTTTTATAAAATCACTTTGTGAAGACAATCCTGAAGTAACAGATTTTTTAAACAAAAAAATAGAAAAATTAAACGATGAAATTAGCTTAATCAAAAGTAATATATCTCTAATGGAAAATATTTGGGGTTAGATTTAAACTAAAATTGAAGTGTGCTGAACTTTTTAGAAGTTTAAGTATTTCTAATATGTAGCCAAATTTAGTGGCTATTCAAAAATTCCATAATATATAGATACGATTGATAAACCTCAAATATCTCATATTTCTATTTGACCCTAGTGTGGCGTGGATGCGGTACTTGGTTCTGCCTCTGGCATTAAGATTAATAAAAGTCTACTACTAAAAATGCAGATACATTGGTTTTAATTTAGCATAGAAAGATTGCCTTCTAATGCTTGGACTTTCATCGAGCCTGTAAATTATTTTGTGTAAGTTCCATTTTTTATAAATGATCTTTTAATCGATCATCGAACTGAATCGTAAACCAATTCATTGCTAAACGCCAATTTTGAATTGGCATCGTCCATTTCTTCGCAGCATTTGATGTTGCTAAGTAAATGACCTTCTTTACTGAGTCATCAGATGAAAAGATTTTCCTTTTCTTCGTTGAATGGCGTATTACGCTATTCAACGACTCAATCGCATTTGTTGTATAAATAGCATGACGTATTTCGGCTGGATAGCTAAAGATCGTTCGGATATTTTCCCAATTGGCCCGCCAGGATTCTCCAATTTTGGGATACTGGTGATTCCATTGATCACAGAAGATGTCTAGGGACTTTAAAGCATTTTCCTCTGTACTTGCCTGATAAATCGCTTTCAGACCCGACGTAACAGCCTTGTAGTCTTTCCAGCTTACAAATCTCAGGCTATTGCGTACAACATGCACAATACACAGTTGAATATCAGTATGAGGGTAAACAGAGGCTATCGCGTCAGGAAAGCCTTTTAATCCATCTACACAGGCAACAAGAATGTCCTGTACTCCTCGATTTTTTAGCTCTGTCATGACTGACAGCCAGAATTTGGCACCTTCTGTCTGAGCAATCCACATACCCAGTAATTCTTTTTGCCCATCCATATTGATGCCTAAAGCAAGGTATACGGACTTGTTAATCACATTGGAGTGCTGACGGACTTTGACAACAATACAGTCAAGATAGACAACAGGATAAAGGCTATCTAAGGCTCTATTTTGCCACTCAGTCACTTGCTCAATCACAGCATCGGTAACTTTGCTGATGAGAGATGCTGACACATCGGCATCGTACATTTCTTTGAAGAAGGCTACAATTTCCCTATTAGTCATTCCTTTTGCATACAGTGAGAGGATTTGGTCATCCATACTGGTGATGCGTGTTTGGTGCTTTTTGATAATTTGTGGCTCAAATGAACCTTCTCGATCACGGGGAATATCTAAAGCCAGTTGTCCATCTTGAGTTGTAATGGTTTTAGAACTAAACCCATTACGGCTATTTGAGCCTTTCTTGGGCTGATGCTTTTCATAACCGAGATGGTCTGAAAGTTCAGTATTGAGTGCAGTTTCAATCATGAATTTTTTAAAGACTGCTGTCATTTGGTTTAAGTCTTCTGGTGTTTTTAGACCTTTAGCCAATTCGGCAGCCATACTTTTGATTGTTGCT
>NZ_AMZS01000072.1:0-61024 GCF_000314615.1 Acinetobacter sp. WC-323 | reverse complement strand
AGCAACAATCAAAAGTATGGCTGCCGAATTGGCTAAAGGTCTAAAAACACCAGAAGACTTAAACCAAATGACAGCAGTCTTTAAAAAATTCATGATTGAAACTGCACTCAATACTGAACTTTCAGACCATCTCGGTTATGAAAAGCATCAGCCCAAGAAAGGCTCAAATAGCCGTAATGGGTTTAGTTCTAAAACCATTACAACTCAAGATGGACAACTGGCTTTAGATATTCCCCGTGATCGAGAAGGTTCATTTGAGCCACAAATTATCAAAAAGCACCAAACACGCATCACCAGTATGGATGACCAAATCCTCTCACTGTATGCAAAAGGAATGACTAATAGGGAAATTGTAGCCTTCTTCAAAGAAATGTACGATGCCGATGTGTCAGCATCTCTCATCAGCAAAGTTACCGATGCTGTGATTGAGCAAGTGACTGAGTGGCAAAATAGAGCCTTAGATAGCCTTTATCCTGTTGTCTATCTTGACTGTATTGTTGTCAAAGTCCGTCAGCACTCCAATGTGATTAACAAGTCCGTATACCTTGCTTTAGGCATCAATATGGATGGGCAAAAAGAATTACTGGGTATGTGGATTGCTCAGACAGAAGGTGCCAAATTCTGGCTGTCAGTCATGACAGAGCTAAAAAATCGAGGAGTACAGGACATTCTTGTTGCCTGTGTAGATGGATTAAAAGGCTTTCCTGACGCGATAGCCTCTGTTTACCCTCATACTGATATTCAACTGTGTATTGTGCATGTTGTACGCAATAGCCTGAGATTTGTAAGCTGGAAAGACTACAAGGCTGTTACGTCGGGTCTGAAAGCGATTTATCAGGCAAGTACAGAGGAAAATGCTTTAAAGTCCCTAGACATCTTCTGTGATCAATGGAATCACCAGTATCCCAAAATTGGAGAATCCTGGCGGGCCAATTGGGAAAATATCCGAACGATCTTTAGCTATCCAGCCGAAATACGTCATGCTATTTATACAACAAATGCGATTGAGTCGTTGAATAGCGTAATACGCCATTCAACGAAGAAAAGGAAAATCTTTTCATCTGATGACTCAGTAAAGAAGGTCATTTACTTAGCAACATCAAATGCTGCGAAGAAATGGACGATGCCAATTCAAAATTGGCGTTTAGCAATGAATTGGTTTACGATTCAGTTCGATGATCGATTAAAAGATCATTTATAAAAAATGGAACTTACACAAAATAATTTACAGGCTCCATGATAAGGAATATTCAACAGAATCAATTAACATCAACCATTTGCTAAAATATTGTGCTTAAAACTTAAATCTACTTTAAGATATAGAACCTTCAATAAAGTAAAAGCCATCTTGAGTAATTTACTTCTCAGTCAAAATGGCTTTTTTAAGTCATAATGTATAAGTTGAAGTAGGTTGGTTTAGCTACGATCTATGCCTCTTCTCTTCTTGGTGAGGAATTGCCCTTTACCAAAAGTCTGCATATTCTTTTCGACTTTTACCCTTAGTCGCTGCATGATTTTGTCTTCACGTACTAACGTCAGATAGCTAATTACGGCTAAAAGTAAATCCCAATCCCCTTCATTGTTTCTTGAAACCATTCCTAAACCAATTTCACAACCTGCTTGCCTCAGTTTATTCTTATACTCATTACAATTAAGATTAAAATAACTTCCTTCATCCTTAGTTATTTCTTGCCATTTCTCACCAGTCCGTTGAGCATAGTAAGAACCATTCTGGACTTTAGCGCCATCATAGATCAGCAATAAATGGACGTGATAGCCCTTTTCCTTACCTTGTTCTATAGCCCAAGAATAACCTTGAAGATGCTCAAAAAAGGTATCTTTATTGGATAGCCTGTTACGCATGACTTCAAAATGACGATAAAAGCGTTCAATGTCTATATTGCTCTTAGCATCTTTGGTATAACCAAGATCAACTCGAACAATAAGTAGCTTTGAGTAATGATTGAAGAGTGCTTCTACATAATCTACAAGACTTTTTGTATTGTTCTCCTCTTGCAAATCGAACTGATGTAAATCCTGTTGAACTTTTGCTCTCATACTATTAGCTGTGATTTCTAAGAAATTAAGATCTTGATCATCCAGCCCTAATACAAACTCATAATTATCGAGATGTTCGTTATTTGGATCGTAACGCATTTGATCAATAATCAGCTTTAAGCTAATGAAAACAGAAATATGATCATAATAGTAATAATCAATATTATAGATAGGTTCAAACTGCTCAAGTAGCTCTTTGAAGATAGGTAACTGGGGTTGCTTAATGCCTGTTGTAAAAACATCTATTATGAAGTTTTCGATAGCGAATAAGATTTGTGTTTCAGAGTAGTTCTGAGTTTCAGCGATGTGTGTCATGGTGTCTCCTGTAAAAGTACTTTCCACCATCACATCAGTCTGTTGAGTTTTTTTAAAAGGATTGTGCTTACATGGGCAATCTAAGACCTCAGGTATAGAATTGCCTATAAATGAAATCTTAGATGTAAATATCAAGTGAGAAGAATTGATTTTATAGATAGCAGCTTACGAATCAATAGATTAGGATATCTTAATAATATAAGAGACCAACTAAGCGTTGTGATTATTTTTGTCTAAAAATTCAGAAAAACAATTACTCTATTCTCTAAAACTACCTAAGCCTTGATAGTTTTCATGCTAAGAATGAAGCTAAAGTAAGCCCCATTGTTATAAAGTAGTTTAAACATTGAAACATTTTTTAATATTTGGTTCCAAAGCCAACTAGCGTCAATTGTCTTGTCTTCGACAAAGAGCTTTCAACAGGAAGAAATATAGCTAAACTGATAAAATATGGGATTAAAATATCTATAACGGCTTTTATCTTTGCCTTATCTTTTGACCCGACATATAAATCTTCAGTATCAAATAAGCTTTCGTTCCTCATCAAGTTTTTAATTTTTGCGTCAATTTCAATTCTTTCACTGTATATTTTTTCCTCTGATTTGCTTTTATTTAAGATATTGTAAATTGATCTCACCCAATGATCCTGAATACTTTCTATGACCTCCTTAACAGAATTAAACTTTTCATTAATTTCAATAAAAAAAAGTACATCTAGATACTTTGTAGAATTTTTTTCATTAATAAATTTGATGTAATTGATATCTTCAGATAGACGATACTCGCCTTTCAGCCTTTTCATTAGATTGGCAAAAGTTCTAGAAAGTAACCGAACATCTTGCTCCATATCAGCCGACTTGAACTCAAACCTAAGAATCAAGCGATCTTTAATAAAGATTTTCTGAAATATTTTTTCATTTATATAATTAATATTATTGAAATTTTTCTTGAACTTAGCTTTATGAGCAATTAAATCTTTTTTAAAATCCAACAGCCTATTGTTTAAAAATAAAGCATTTTGGTTGGTAAAAACCCCTAATTTCCAAAATATAGTACCATCTTCAACTACCTCAAAAACTTTCAAAAAGTTATAAAGATCACTCGAATCTAAAACATGCATTTTTTTAGGTATGTTGCACTCATAATATTCATTTAATAGGGTAAAGTATCTTTGACCTATCAAGGTAAGACTTTCTTTAGAGACAAATGCTTTAGGATCCATATTCTTAATCCATATAGCTTTTTCAGTTTTCCCTTCAATAATACTATCCATAAAGATAAAAAATTTGACTATAAAAACTCTTAGATTTTCATCAAATCCGTATTCTTTAAAATACAGGTTGACTAGTTTTTCTAATTTCTTCTCATGCTTATCATACTTCCAAATATTCTCATTATTATCCAAGGCATAGGTAATAAGATCTTGAATTGAACAAGGAGGTATCGGTGATGGTCTCGCCGGAGAAGTACCACTTACGTCACACCCCCTAATGACTTCTTTCTTTTTAAAAGAAATTCGTTTTTTATCTATTTTAACTCCCTCTTTTAGGTCAAGTGATTCCACTGCTGTTTGATCTATTTCTTCTTGTTGCAAGTTATAGGTTGCCCCACTCCCAACTGCTATGCCTGGTCTTATTTCTTCAGTAATAGCTTGAAGTCTTGCTCTAGAATCATTGAGAAACCTTTTTGATTTATGCACTTTAATTACCTATAACTATCTGTTTTAATAAGAACATAAATATAATTTTATTATAATTACCACATAACATAAACAAAATAATCACCTATTGATTTATAAAAAAATACAGTAATAAACTTAAATTAATACAAAAAAAACCCATCATTAGAGCTAATGATGGGTTTTAATTATGACTAGTTAATAAACTCTATTTAGAATTGTCTTCCACAAGGGAGTGAGACCAACTTTTGATCACTGAAGTATAACTTTGATACTTTTAGAAGAGCTTGGATAACCATTCTCTTATTCGCCCTTCATACCATTCCATAATTTTTACACGCTCGTCCCAATACTGTGCGCGGTTGTAAGCAGAGCGAATACGATTTTGAGGTACATGTGCAAGCTGACGTTCAATCGCATCAGGATTGAATAAATTAGATTCATTCACCACGGTACTAAATAAAGATCTAAATCCATGTGTAGTCATTCGTCCTGCATAGCCTGAACGTTTAATTACAGACAATATTGACTCGCTGCGCATAGCTTGCTTGTTATTTAATCGATGTGGAAATAACAGATCCTGATTATGTGTCAGACGCAATCCTTGAAGCTCATCGATCATCATGTCTGTTAAGGGTACACGATGGGGTAAACCGTTCTTCATACGCTCAGCTGGGATGTCCCACTTACGCTCATCTAGATCAAATTCATCCCAACGCGATTGCAATAATTCACTGACTCGAACGCCAGTAAGCATGATCAGAATAATTGCATGATGGGTTTGAGCATCTGCTGGATAGGTTTTGATACGTCTAAGGAATTCAGGCATTTCGCTTTCTGATAATGAAGCTAAGTTCTTTACTTTTTTATTCTTGAGCGCATAGACCAAATCACTTGCTGGATTATCGTATCTATAGCCATGAGCTATAGCATATTTCATAACCATACCACAACGTGACAAAGTGCGCTTAGCCACCTCTAATGAGCCTCTAGCTTCGATCTTTTTGATTATCAGCAATATATCTGGTGCTTGAATATGATTAATACGTTTATTAGCCAGAGCAATATAAAGCTCATCTAAAGATGCTCGCACATTACTGATATGTTTGGATGACCAAGTCTCTCTTTGGTTCTCAAACCAGTCTTCAGCCACCTCTTTAAAGAATGGCTTAATGTCCTCACGCAACACCGACTTGGAATATTTGTATTTCAGTTCAAGTGCAAGCTCCCTTGCTTTCTTTAAACTTATATCAGGATATGGACCAAGCGACTCTGACTTCCGCTCGCCAAGAACAGTAAAGCGTATGTTCCAGTATTTTTGCCCGGATGGCGTCACAAGAAGTGATAGCCCATTCTCGTCTGAAAGGCGATATCGTTTTTCTTTTGGCTGTGCTTTTCTGCATTCTGTATCGGTAAGCTTCATCTGTATCTACCCTTTATCGAGACTCAAATAATTGGGTAAATTTTCCCAATAATTACCCATAGAAGGCAAAAATTAGGTCAAATCAAGTCGGATAATATCGGACGAACAGGCAAATAAAAAAGCCTTTAAGTATTGAACTTAAAGGCTTTTTTATATCGGATCAAACAATCCCGAATAATATTTTGGTGGAGATGGCGGGAGTTGAACCCGCGTCCGCCAGCATTACGCTCGAGAATACTACATGCTTAGATATCGTCTATTGTTTTAACGCTAAGCGACCCGACGAACAGGGTACTCAGCGCGATCCTCTAGATTTGGTATAGTGTCCCGAGGCTCAACACTATACGGACTTGTGTGCGTGCGCTTCAGTCGGGTTCACTGACCACAAGTATTCAGTGAAGCGGACAAGCTGCCCTTAGGCAGCTAGAGCGTATGATTCGTCGTTTGCGACTATTAAAATGCAAATTTTATTTACGAGAGAAAATGCGCTCTCGGCATGCATCTATGAGTTTCATCACCAGCGTCGAAGCCAGAAACATCCCCAAAGTACAGCGCAATCATAACATAGATCGTTAGAATTTAAATCTTAATTTCTAACCAATCAGCAAAATATACGCTTATTGCTGTATATGGCGACTGCACGACATTTTTCAAGCTACAAATCAAAAAGCTGCCACAGGGACAGCTTTTTTGAATTTGGCCTATAGTGCACCATTACCTAATACAATGCCCTCACGGCGTGGATCGACACCACCTGCATATTTGCTTTGCTTATCAATCTTCACTTTCATTATTGTGGCAATACCGCTGGTTTGAGCAGTATTGGAAATACCATGTCCTTTTGCTTTCAAAGCATCAATCAGTTCAAGTAAGGATAACTGGCTATTTGAACTGTCAATATTGGTATTTGGGCTGTTGGTCGCACCAAAATTCATCAAAGAAGCGGCTTGTTGGGCATTCAGGTTCCAGTCCAATGCCCCCACCAGCGTTTTTACCACATATTGAATGATGGTGCCGCCACCCGGTGAACCAGTTGCCATATAAAAATCACCCGGTGCTGAGCCTTTAAAGACCAAGGTGGGTGCCATGGTGCTGCGTGGACGCTTACCACCTTCCACCCGATTCGCCAGTAATGCACCCGTCTGATCGACCGGATTGGCACTAAAGTCCGTTAACTGGTTGGATAACAGGAAACCATCCACCATATGGAATGAACCCATACTCGATTCAACAGTGGAGGTCATCGACACCACATTGCCATAAGCATCGACAATGGTAAATTGAGTGGTGCCATGTTCAACGGTCTTATCTATCCCTGCATTTGAGTTAAATTGACCTGCTGGGGCTACGCCCATGCTTTGATCTGGATTGATCAATCCGGCACGCTGTTTCAGGTAATTTTTATCAATCAAACTGGCGATACCCTTGGCTGGTAAAGCTACAAAATCAGTGTCTGCCACATATTTATCACGGTCTGCATAGGCCAATCGCTCAGCTTCTGTGACCAGATGCACGCCCATGACATCCGGAATTCCGCCCTCATTCTCTGGGTTTTTAGGCGGATATTTACTCATCTCGAAATTTTCTAAAATGCCCAGCGTTTGTGCAACTGCAATCCCACCTGATGATGGCGGTGGCATGGTACACACATAGTAGCGATCACGATAAGTGGTACAGATTGGCGTGCGTTTTTTGACTTTATAATCCGCTAAATCCTGTAAGGTCATCAAACTTGGCGTGATGGGTGTCCGAGCTGCATCATCCCCGACCATTTGGCCCGCTTTAGCCACAATATTTTTCGCCATCGGCCCACTATACATGGCCTTTGCCCCTTGGCTTGCAAGTGCTTCCAGAGTTTTGGCATAAGCTTTATTGGTCATGGTCTCACCCACTTTTCGAGGGCTACCATCTGGATAGAAATAGGTTGCGACTGCATTGGCATCCAGTGCCAGATGGTCTGCATTGCTGGCAATTGCATCCGCCAGACGCCCAGGAATACGGAAGCCATGATCGGCAAGATCAATGGCCTGATCAAAAAGCCGATCCCATTTCAGTTTGCCATGCTCTTGTTGTGCCTGTTCCAGCAAGCGCATGACCCCAGGGACACCAATCGAACGGCCACTGCGACGGGCACTCGGTACCGGTGCGGGTGATGCCGGATCATGCAGATCCTGTCGAACCAGATAATATTCATTGGCAGCAGCAGGTGCGGTTTCCCGTCCGTCATAGGCAGTGACCGTTTTGCTTTCTGCATCGTAGTACATCATGAAACCACTGCCTGCAATGGTACTGGATTGCGGTTCTACCAAGCCCAATACCGCCTGTACTGCAACCGCAGCATCCACAGCACTGCCGCCCGCTTTCAAGACGTCACAGCCCGCCTTTACGGCCAATGGCGTGTTCGCCACCACCATATATTTATCGGCATATTTCACCGTATTATTTAACCGATAGCCTGAGGCGCCTTCAGGCGCTGCGGGATCACCATTCTGATCCGAACCGACCACCACACTTGAGCCATCTTCTGCCCGTTTGCTACAGCTACTTGGGTCCTGATCAACGATCAGGTTGGGGGTTGAAGGATGGCCTGTATTTGGATCTGTGCCTGATTGATCTGATGAGGAATCATTCCCACATCCTTGTAATAAACCAACAGCCAATACGCTGCTCAACCAAAATGAATATCGATGATTCACGTGATAACTCCACTATATGTGTATGCCAATCCATGCAATTTTCATGCGGGCAACTTTGTTCTCAGGGATAAAACTTTTAATCTTTGCTCAAAATACAATTTTAATAATATTGAATGATTTGGCGCTGACGTTCCTCTGCCAGCAATGCTCCTCCCTGTTTTGATTATGTCTTTTCATCATTTGCAGCTGAATTCTGGCATGCCTTGCCTGAATAAAAACAGGCAAAATCTATCAATTCTGGCTTAAGACACTATTTTTATACATAAAAAAAGCATCTCCTGAGAGATGCTTGCTTGGTTCAGAGTTTCTAGTGGGTCGGCATGCCACCGCTATTGCCTTTTGGCTTTGGGCTCATCCAGATCAGGGCACTGGCAAAGACAAATACAATTGCCAGTAGCATAAATACATGATTGGCTGACATGGTAATCGCTTCTTTATCCACCAGATTGGCAATCACGCCCAGCGTTGCATCGGGAGAAAATCCATTCTGCAGTAAACTGTTTTGTACTTCTTGCGGATGCAGATTATTGACCATTTCACTGCGTGCCACTTTGGCATGATCATCCCAAATGGTGACTGCAATTGACGCGCCAATCGCACCAGCCATGGTTCGAAGGAAATTCATCAGGCCTGCGGCAGATGCCATTTCTTGGGGCAATACCGAGCCCATTGCAATATTCGACAACGGAATAAAGAAGAATGGCACGGCAAAACCTTGCAGGATTTGTGGCCACGCTAGAGCCATAAAGTCAGCGTCAGTGACCCAGAATGCCCGCATCAGAGTAACAACGCCGAGCAAGGCCAGCCCAAAGCTTGCCAATGCCCGTGGATCAAATTTGGTCGACAGCTTCGCTACAATCGGTGACATGGTCAGACTGCCAAAGCCCATCGTGGCAGTGAGATAACCCGCCCATGTGGCGGTATAGCCGAGATTGATCTGCAACCACTGGGGAATCAATACAATACTGCCAAAGAAGGAACCGAAACCAAAGGCCAGTGCCAGTACCGAAACTGCAAAACCCCGATGCCGGAACACATACAGATTGACCACAGGATGCTTTTCCGTCAACTCCCAAATCATAAACACGATAAAGCCAACAACGGCCACCAACGCCAGAATAATGATACTGGTATTGTTAAACCAGTCGCGCTCATGTCCGAGGTCCAGCATTAATTGCAGTGCACCAATCCATAGCACCAACAAACCTAGGCCAATCGCATCAATCCGCAATTTTTCGGTTTTGGTTTCAGCTACAGATAATAAGCGCACGGCGGCTAAGGCACAGACAATACCAACCGGAATATTGATAAAGAAAATCCAGTGCCAAGACAGATTATCACTGATCAAGCCCCCGAGGATCGGCCCGAGAATGGGTCCAATCACGGTGGTCATGGCCCAAAGACCCATCGCCTGTGCATGTTTTTCGGGTGGGAAAATTCGCATGAGCAGGGTTTGACTGAGCGGCATTAACGGGCCACCGCAGAGACCTTGCCCAATACGGAAAAACACCAGCATTTCCAGCGAGGTGGCTAAGCCACACAGGAATGAAAAAATGGTAAAACCAATCAGCCCGAATATAAACACACGGACTGTCCCAAACCGCCCTGCAAGCCATCCGGTTAAGGGCACGCAAATCGCTTCGGCAACCGCATAAGAGGTAATGACCCAGGTCCCTTGGGAACTGGAAACCGCAAGGTTGCCAGTAATATGGGGGACAGACACGTTGGCAATAGTGGTATCCAGGACCACCATAAAATTTGAAAGGGCGATCACAAAAGCTGCGAGTAGTAAGCGCCCGCCACTGAGTTCTGCAAAAGGAGTTTGCGTTTTCATGGCTGATTACTTCGATGCGAGATCAATATCCGCTTGCATCGACAGCCCGACGCGCAATGGATGTTGTGCAAGCTCTTTGGGATCAAGAGTAATACGTACCGGTAAGCGCTGTACCACTTTAATCCAGTTGCCTGTCGCATTTTGCGCTGGAATCAAGGCAAATGCGGCGCCGGTTCCACCCGAGAAACCTTGCACCGTCCCGTGATAGACCACATCATCGCCATACAGATCGGAACGTAGTGTGACCTTCTGGCCTTCTCTCACTTTCGCCAGCTGGCTTTCTTTAAAGTTGGCATCGACATAGAGTGCCGATAAAGGCACCACAGACATCATCACGGTGCCGGGTGCGACACGTTGCCCAATCTGAATATTGCGACGCGCGATTACCCCATCCACAGGTGCACGGATCACGGTACGTTCCAGATCCAGCGCAGCCTGCTCCACATGGGCTTTTGCCACGAGCACATCAGGTGTTGAGGCTTCATTTACCCCCTGAATCAAGGCCTCATTGGCAGCGAAAGTACTTTCAGCTGCTTTACGGCTAGAGGTAGCCTGTGCCAAACCGGCCTGAGCCAGATCCAGACTGGCTTTAGCCGTTGAAACTGCGCTTTGCGCCTTGCTTAATTCTTCTTTAGAAATCGCACCTGTTGCAGCCAGCTCATTACGGCGCTTGAGCTCCAATGCCGCACGATCATAATCCGCTTGTGCTTTGGTCACTTGCGCCTGTGCGCTGCTGATCTCATCATTACGCACCACGACCTGAGAATTTAAAGAGCTACTATTTGCCTGAGTCTGCTTATATTGGCGTTGTGCTTTGGCCAGTTCGGCCTGTGCCTGTGCCAGTTGAATCTTGGCATCCCGCTCGTCTATGCGCACCAGCACATCGCCTTTTTTCACCTGTTGGGTATCTTTTACCAAGACTTCAGAAACTTGCCCACTCACCATTGAGGTAATCTGTGCGGTTTCAGCGCCCACATAAGCATTATCGGTACTGACAGAATGATTAAAGAATAACGCCCAGATGCCATACAGAATTGCAGCAAGAATGAGAATGAGCGCGAAAAATCCGAGAAATTTTTTACGTTTTGCTTTCATTGCATCATCTGATGCCGAATCTGAAGCAGCATCCTGTGAATTGGCTTGAGCGTCAGTCATAAGTTATTCCTGAAAATTAAAGAGATTTTTAACTTTTGGTTTAATCAGCCGATCAGTTTAATTTTGAAAACTTAACTGAATGTTAAAAACCAAAGTGCAATATAAGCGCAAAAATTATTTCGCATTTTAACGGCAAAAAATCATATGACGAGATTAAAAAAAATAACTGATGCGTTCAATTCTTATAAATTGATATTTTAATGACGATTAAAAACTTTAAGTTTGCTTATTGATTGATGAAGCGAACCATGCAATCTGGCAGATCACAGCATTTAACATACCTATAAAGCATAAAGATATATTCCCTACGGGCTTGCGTATTGAGCCAAATTTGTTCTAATAAACCAAGCTGGATCAGAGTTTCTGCTCAATTCCCGATTGCTGGCAATGAGCGTAAATAACGTCATTTATGGAACAAAATGGCATTTTTCTTGCTGCTAAAACAATAAGCACTTCGCTAGGTGAAAGGACGATGACATCACTCAGCCAAAATATGGATCTTATCCATCATTCGCATCAAGCCGATTTTGCACAAAATGTAATGTCGATGATCTGTGGCGAACACCGTCTGGATACGTTGTGTCGGGAGACACTCGACTTTCATTATGAGGGTATGCGGCTCCCGCATAAGAAAATGGCGATCGGGACCATCAGTTATGGCGCGAATGTCGCGATCAATATTTCCCACCTGAAAGCCTATAGCATCAGTCTGCCCTTTCATGGCAAGCAGACACTGAGTATTGGTGGCGCCAAATACCAATCCGATGTCCATACAGGGCTCATTGTTTCCAATCAGGATTTACAGGACTTGGTCATTCATCAGGATTGTCAAAAATTTCAGGTGGTGATTCCTGAACAGAGTCTGCATCAGGTTCTTGCAGAACTGCTGAATAAACCGCTTGAACAGGCCTTGGTGTTTAACCCTGAAATCTCGCTCGGCATGACCGGATTAATGCAAGCCTGGTGGCATAATATTGAAAATTTTCTACAACTCAAATCACATTATGCTGATTTTGCCGGCTTACCGATGTTTTCTGAAGACTATGAAAATTTTGTGATTAAAGCCCTGCTCCTGTCTCAGGAAAATAATTATTCGGCAGCCCTGCATGAACGCAGCAATCAGATGGAACCCGCCTATATCCGTAAAGTGAAAAATTTTATTGTGCAACATGCACGTGAATCCTTCGATGTCGAGAGTTTACAGCGCTTGGCAGGTGTCTCTAAATCCAAGCTTTATGCTGAGTTTCAGCAGCATTATGGTCTGAGTCCGATGGCCTATCTACGTAAATATCGCCTACAACAAATTTATAAAATATTAAGTAATGCCGCCAAGCATCAAAAGATTTCCATTTCCAAACTGGCTTATGACTGGGGCTTTAATCACCTCAGCCGTTTTGCTCAGGAATATAAAGATGAATTTGGCGAAAAACCGAGTGAAACCCGAAATAAACATGAGTAAGCATTGTTAAATAAAAAGCCCAGTCAGCGTACTGGGCTTTTTCCATTAAGTGGTGCTTAACACTGGATTAGCTTTGTTGTTCTGATGCATCGCTTTCAAGCTCAGCGCGACAAAGGCAATAAAAGTCGGCAAGGCCAAAAGGTAGAAAATACCACCGAGGCTAATCTCATAGGTAAAGATATACGAACCGAAAAATGCCCCGAAAATTGCACCGACTCGACCAAGGCCATGCATCCATGACACGCCGACTGCACGACACTGCGATGGATAAAATAAAGCAGCCAAAGGCAGTAGTGACGATTGTGCTCCTGTCAGCAATGCCCCGATCAGGAAAATACTGATGCCAAGCAACACGATACTGGAGCTAACAAAGCCTGCAACAATGAATAGCACAAATGCTGTCAGGTAAGCATATTTAATCACCTGAGTTGGATTCAGTTTATCCATATACCAGCCCATGATCACCGCACCAATTACACCACCAAAAGGAAAAATGGAAGCGATCAGGCTAAATTGCTGGGTACTAAAACCTGCTGTTTTTAGAATCGTCGGCATCCAGCTGGTCAGCAAATAGAATACCAACAGACTCATAAAACAGCATAGCCACAACATCACCGATCCCCAGAGATATTTCGTTAGTACGGTTCTGACCGGGCTATCGCTATGATTGACATCAACTTGGGCTAATTCGATGTCGACCGTATCAGCAAAAGCATGACCCTGAACTTTTTCCAGAATGCTTTGGGCTTTATTTTGCTGATCTTTTTTAATCAGATACGGTACAGATTCTGGTAATTTCAAGATTAAAGCGACCACTAAAAATAAAGGAATAATCCCGCCCAGAATCACCACCTTGGCCCAGCCCAGATTTTCCAGTAAATAGGCCGACAACACCCCGCCACAAGAAATGCCCAGCATAAAGCCACAACCAGCCAGTCCCGTGAGGAAAGCTTTGCGTTTTGCAGGCATATATTCTGAAACAATGGTACTGATATTCGGCATGGCCGCGCCTAATCCAATGCCTGTGATGAAGCGATAAATCATCAGGTCTTGTGTAGAAGAAGCAAATCCACACAGGATGGTAAATATAGAAAACAATAAAGTCGTGGATACAATCACGCCTTTACGTCCAAATTTATCCGCCAAAGGCCCAGAAATAATTGCACCAATCGACATCCCCACCAGTGCCGCGCTCAGCACTGGCGCCAATTCAGGTTTACTGATACCCCAGTCATCCAGCAAGGCAGGCGCAATAAAACCGATAATTCCGGTATCCAAACCATCACAGAAAAACACCAGAAAGCCCAAGGCAAACACCAGCCATTGCAAGGGTGACAGCCGCTCCCGATTGATCACATGATTCACATCAATTGTCTTCATTTTTATTCCCTTAAAAGTCGATGTTTCAACGTATGCTCACGTTGAGATTTTTAATTTTTCAAACTGCTGATTTATCTTAACCAGGGGGATTTCCTCTCCCCCTGTTTTACATTAATCGTCTGGCAACGCAGCCGATCAATTGCGAGCCGTATTGCTCTGTAAAAACTTTTCGCTATACAAACGATAGTTGTCTAAGGCTTGTCCATCCAGCCAGCCTTTAACAGCCTCGATCATCGGTGGCGGGCCACATAGGTACATGTCAAAGGGCTGTTCCGCCAGTTGCTCCCGATCCAGATGCTCATGGATATAACCGGTTTTGCCTGCCCAAATCTCCGAAGCTTGCGTGACAATAGGTTGATAATTGAAATTTGGTAAACGTTCCGCATAGCCTTGCAAACGGGATTGTTCACACAAGTCGGTTGCCTGATTGACGCCGTAATACAGCTGAATGGCGGGTACATTTGCCTGTTCCGCAATATTGTCCAGCATGCCTAAAAAAGCCGACAGCCCTGTTCCACCCGCAATAAACACCAGCGGTCGTTCAACCTCACGTAAATAGAAACTCCCCAAAGGTGCTTCCATCATGATGGTTTGACCGACTTGGCAACGATCACGTAAATAATTACTCATCACGCCATCCGGTAATAAGCGGATTAAAAACTGCAATTGATTGGTGTGATTCGGACGATTGGCAAAAGAATAAGAACGCCAGTCATCCTTCTCGGGAATTTGCAAACGCGCATATTGGCCGGGTAAAAACTCAAGTTGCTTGGCAGATGCACTGGCATCAACATGCAAAATCGCGGTTGTCTCGGACACCAGTTCAACCTGAGTCACTTGTGTCGCAATTTTCTGTGTTTCGCCAGCGTTGCAGATTTCAGAATTGTAATCGAAATAGAATGCCGCATTGGATTTGACCCGCGTTTGGCAGGCCAGCATTTTGCGCTCTGCTAAGTCACGTTCACTTAACGCATCTTCATCCACATATTCCTGTTCATAAATACCAGTTTCACATTGTCCCTGACAGGTTCCGCACACGCCTTCACGGCAATCCAAGGGTAAATTGATGCCCTGCCGAATGGCTGCATTCAGCAATAACTCATTCTCTTGTACTGAAATAAAAAAGGTTTTCCCATCGGCAAAATTAAGTGCAACTGAATGTCCCATCATGATGCTCCCTTAAACATGATAAAAATCCAAGACCGAATCAATTTTGTCATTCAGCAAAATCGTGTGCTGACGGCGAATACGGAATCCTTCAGCGGTTGGTCTTAACAGATAAGTGGCATGGCCATAGAAACAACCTTCCAGCCCCTGACGGTTATATAAGGTGCTCCAACCGACTTTGGCTTCAACTAAGCCATCTGGTAGGCTTTTAACCTGTACATTTTGAATACTGTGCTGGGTACGGGGTAAAGGTGTCGCTGAGGCCGCTTTTCCGGTACGGATACGGAATACACGATCTTCCAGACCCGAACGGTCTGCATAATAGATATAAGACAAGCCCTGATTTGGATCTTCGACATAACGATGATCATCAATCCATTGCGGAATGTGATACTCACTATCTTCATCATACAGTTCCAGATAGGCATCCCAGTCATAGCGGTCGCATAATTCAGACTTCTGATAAAGAAATTGTGAAACGGCGAAATGTAGTTCAGCAGTCATGACTTATACCTCTTCCGTTACTGTATCAAGTTGATAGGTAATATCCTGCATTTTTAAAGCTTTGCGATTTAAGCCATCCAGCATTAAACGTTGCCAATGACCATGCTGATTGACATATAAACCCTCATGCGTCAGTTCACGGCCCGTAATCAAGGGTTTGATTCCCAAGTCCTGTGCATTTTGGGTCATGTCATAACACCAGTTATGATGACCACGAGAAATATCACTCCAGCGTTCCAGACGCGCCTGGAAACCTTTTTGCTGTTCACGGAACTCCACCAGATCATCTGGCGTTCCTAAGCCCGAAACATTGAAAAAGTCCTCAAACTGGCGAATACGGTTACGACGTGCTTCGGTTGACTCGCCTTTTACCGCCAGACATTGGCTAATCACTTCAGTTTTATTCCATGCCACTGGACGGACAATGCGCAGCTGTGAACTGATCTGGTCCATAAAGAATAGACTTGGATAAAGATTCAGGTTTCTGAGACGATGCATGGCCCATTCCGCACGCTTGGCACCATATTTTTCCAGCAGATACGGCATCACCGTATCATAGCCAGGACGCACCGCTGGATTGGGCATGTCGCTGAATAAAACACTATGACCGTTTTTAAAACTGAACCAACCATCATCAGTCTGATTATCACCTGCGCCTAATTTGCTGTAATCCAAGGTATCCAGATCATCACCTTTGGCTGCATTAACCTGTTGGCGATGCTGTACGGTGGAGACATAGTTATAGTGCACGGTACTGACGTGATAGCCATCCAGTCCATTTTCATTTTGCAGCTTCCAGTTTCCTGCAAAGGTATAAGCCGACTTACCTTGCAGGACTTCCAACTCACCAGTCGGTGACTGCTCTACCATTAAGTCCAGAAAGACTTTGGCATCCCCCAAGAAGTCTTCAAGGCTATCCGTGGCCTGTGTATCTAGACTGACAAAGACAAAACCGCGATAACTGGCAATTCGCCCCTGCTTGAGTCCACGGCTGGACTTATCAAAATCTTCACAATATTCGGCAGGCGCTTTGACTTTGACCAGACGACCATCTGATTTATAGCACCACGCATGGAAGGGACAGGTAAAAGTAGACTGATTGCCTTTGGCAACGCGCGTCAAGGTCGCACCGCGATGCTCACAGGCATTGATCATGGCATGCAGTTGGCCTTGACCATCACGACTAATGATTAACGGTTGGCGTCCAATCTGAACGGTTAGGAAATCATGATTATTGGCAATTTCACTTTCATGGCAGGCATAAATCCAGGCTTTTTCAAAAATAAACTCCATTTCCAAATCGAACAGTTCAGCTTCAGTGAACATCTCACGCGCAATACGGAATACTCCATCTTTCGGGCGAAAGTCCAGACAGCCACTCACAAAGTCCTGCCATTCGGCAATATTACGTGTCGTCATTTTTATCTCCTCCAATCCATAAAAACCTTTTATTGATTGAAGCCTGATTTATGACTGGACTCTATCCAATTTTTCCAGATCTCTATCCAGTTTGTGAATCATTTTGACCCAGCTTACGGTGCGAATATTCAAGCACAAAAAAAGCAGGCCTTAGGCCTGCTATAAAACAATAGGAATGGAGAATAAAATGCTTCTGAAATGAAATCAGCCTCTCAAGCGTGGCATAAGAGGCCTTCACATCGTTCTAATTTAAGCAGGAACAGGTTAATAGGCATACGATGCAATCGCAGTGGCAATCGGCTTGTCCTCATCATTGACCATGGTCATGCGCATGGTGCAGCCTTTACGACCTAGACGTAAGGTTTCGGCACGGGCAATAAAATATTTGCCACGCCCTGGCGCCAGATAATCGACCCGCATATCCACCGTGGCCAGACGGGATACTTTCTTGATGGTATCAGGCAAATCTTCGGGTGCGGCACGGCGATAAAGCTGCTCCATCGCTGCTACACCACCGATACTGTCCAGAATCGTGGCTGCCACACCGCCATGCAAAATCTGGAATGCCAGGTTCCCGACCAGTTCTGGCTGCATTTCCACATAGGCTTCAATCTGATCATCCACCACGCGCATGACCATGCCACTATATTTAAAAAATGGACAGGCATTAAATGCCTTACATAGCTGTTTCAAGACCACCTGGTGATCTGCCTTGGCACCTAACTGAATATTACCAGTCCAGTTTTTCTTTACATCATTCATACGCGGCCTACACTCAATGGAAAGAATAACTTTCCATTATTTTGCACAAATCTAAAAATATGGGGCTACAATAGCGGGGTTCGTAATTGAGCGATGTCGCTGAACTCTCCCTCAAGCGTGGCTGAATCCCTCAATTATTCCCCTAGTGTAATACTGAACATCGAGATTGTTATGACTTATACGTTCAATCGTCCCGCTTTTCCTGCGACTCGCATGCGCCGTATCCGTAAAAATGACCAACTTCGTGCCATGGTCAGCGAAACGCATTTAACGGCAGATCACTTGATTTATCCAGTGTTTGTATTACCGGGACAACAACAAACTCAAGACATTCCAAGCATGCCGAATGTGCAACGTCTATCGGCTGATTTACTGCTAAAGAAAGCGGAAACCCTGCTTGAACTCGGTGTCTCCAAACTTGCTTTATTCCCTGTGACGCCACAACAAGATAAAAGTTTAACAGCGGAAGCCGCTTGGGACGAAAATGGTTTAGTTCAAACCACCTGTCGTCTACTCAAAAAAGAATTACCAGAAATGGTGCTGATTACCGACGGCGCGCTTGACCCTTATACCACACACGGTCAAGACGGCATTATTGATGACACAGGTTATGTGTTAAATGATGAAACGGTTGAATGTCTGGTGAAACAGGCACTCAGTCATGCTGCGGCTGGGGCTGATGTGATTGCACCAAGTGACATGATGGATGGCCGTATCGGTGCGATTCGCCAAGCACTCGAACAAAACGATTTTATCTATACCAACATCATGGCCTACTCAGCGAAATATGCATCCAGCTTCTACGGTCCTTTCCGCGATGCGGTGGGTTCTGCCAGCAACCTGAAAGGCGGCAATAAATACAATTATCAAATGGATATTGGCAACCGTGCCGAAGCCTTACATGAAATCGCACTGGATCTGCAAGAAGGTGCAGATATGGTCATTGTTAAACCGGGCATGCCTTATCTGGATGTGGTACGTGAAGTCAAAGATACTTTTGGCGTGCCAACTTTCCTGTATCAGGTCAGTGGTGAATATGCCATGCTTGCAGGTGCGATTCAGAACGGCTGGCTCTCTGACAGCGTGATTCTGGAATCCTTAATGTGCTGCCGTCGTGCCGGTGCTGATGGGATCTGGACCTATTTTGCAGAAGATGCAGCACGTAAATTAAAAGAGATGAGATAAATCTCCCCTAGCCCCTCTTTAATAAAGAGGGGAAATCTTTAAACTGGTTTAACTTTATCATGCATATTGCCATCATTGGTGCGGGTATTAGCGGCTTAATGTCAGCACTGGAACTCGCTGAACAAGGCTGCTCTGTCGACATTTTTGATCAACAACAAGCAGGCCTGGCCGCTTCATGGGCAGGTGGCGGTATTCTCTCCCCGATGTATCCGTGGCGTTATGCGCCTGAAGTCAATCAACTGGCACAATACGGAAAATCGCTGTACCAGACCTGGAATGAAAAGTTACTCCCCGTCACTGGCATTGATTTTCAAATTCACGATACTGGCATGCTGATCTTTGATCAGGAAGATTTCGAAACTGGCTTGAATTATGCCAACCGATACCATGAACCGATGCAGCAATGCGAGTTGCTCAATCGCTCCAGACTCCAACAGATTAATCCCCATATTTCCCAACAATTCCAGCAAGCTATCTACTTCCCGCAACTCTCCAATGTTCGCAATCCACGTTTATTACAATCATTAATTTGCTACTTAAAGCAACATCCATTGGTGCGTTTTTTTGAACATTGTCCTGTTGAAAAATTAATGATTCAGAACAACAAAGTGCTCGGAATTGAAACCGAAGATGGCCGAAAATTTATGGCAGATCAGGTGGTCATCAGTTCTGGTGCATGGAGTCAGCAATGGGCCAAACAACTGCAATGTCATATTCCTGTGCAACCGGTCCAAGGACAGATGCTGTTATTTAAAACCCCTGAAAACTGGTTACCGACCATGTGCATGAATCGGGTGATGTACCTGATTCCACGTCAAGATGGACACATTGTGTGCGGTTCAAGCATGGCAGATACAGGCTTTAGTACTTTGGTAGACGAACAGACCCAACAGGATATTCTTGCTGCCTGCTTAGAAATGGTTCCTGAGTTAGCGCAATTCCCGATCGTAAAACGTTGGGCTGGATTGCGTCCAAGCTCACCACAAGGGATTCCCTATATTGGTGCGATGCCTGAACTGGAAAACCTTTGGGCTAATTTTGGACATTTCCGTAACGGCTTATGCATGGGTTCTGGCTCAGCACGATTGTTACGCCAACTGCTGTTGGGTCAAGAGACAATTGTTGATCCTCAAGCCTATTCACCCTTGCGCTTAAAACAACAGAATTTAATGTCTTGTTAGAATTTCGGTTAAGGCTGTATTTAAATCAGGATATTGAAACTGGAAGCCGTGATCCAGCAAAGCCTTGGGAGCCACATATTGTCCATTGAGGATCAGTTGTGATTGCTCGCCCAACAGCAAGGTAAACACACATTTGGGCAGGGTCATAAAAGGTTTGCGCTTTAAAATGTGGGCAGCCACTTGAGCAAACTGTTGTTGATTGACCTGATCAGGTGCAACTAGGTTATACACCTTTTGACGATGATCCGATTGCAGCAGAAAAAGGATGGCATTCAGTACGTCCTGAATATGAATCCACACCACCGGTTGCTGTCCTGAAGCAATTTTGGCAACAGCATTTAACCGGATCGGCAACAGCATCTGCGGCAAAATTCCGCCCTGCCCGAAAACCACGCCTAAACGAATAATCTTGGTCTTTTGCTGGGTAAATTTTAAAGCCGTTTGCTCCCATCTCTGGCACAACTCAGACATAAAAATCGCCTGTGGTGGCGTATTTTCATCACAAACAAGCTTCCATTGCTGTTGAGGATCAATCCCGTAATAACCAATCGCAGAACCGGAAATAATACATGCCGGAAAAATTTGCCGTTGTTCCAGCCATTGATACAGCTGCTCAGTCATTGCCACACGGCTGTGTATCAACTGCTGCTTACGTTGTTCCGTCCAGCGTTTTGCACCAATATTTTCACCCGCCAGATTAATCACATAATCAATGTGTTGTGTTTCAATTTGATCAAGATCATTTACCCAACGCAGTGCTGAATGCGACGATACCCGATTGGGCTGGCGG
The DNA here is from genome assembly GCF_000314615.1 of Acinetobacter sp. WC-323. Taxonomy (NCBI): domain Bacteria; kingdom Pseudomonadati; phylum Pseudomonadota; class Gammaproteobacteria; order Moraxellales; family Moraxellaceae; genus Acinetobacter; species Acinetobacter sp. WC-323. The sequence continues at coordinate 40,018 of NZ_AMZS01000072.1, read as the reverse complement.
GTCAGTGCAATGATCTGATAGTTTCGCTCTAACAAGAAAGGCAGCAAATACGAACCGATAAAGCCACTTGCACCTGTGATTAAAACTGTCTGTTTCTGCATTACACCCTCATCCTGCATGATATTGATCAGATCGATGTCTAAGTCTTAGCAGAATAAAAGTGAATAACAAGTAAACTTTCTTTAATTAGTGAAACATCTTTGTGGCCATTCTTTGTGCCTGCGGTCCATAAAACCAGTAAGTAATGAGAAATAAAGGTAAGGCAATCACCAACCACATGCCCAATACAGCAAGTAAAAATTGTGGCTGTTTTAAATAAAGCAGGAAGTTCTGCCAAATTTCAGGATCTTTACGCGCAAAAATATATAGCCCGAGTAACAGACCACATGCATTGTACCCCCAAAAGATCAGACTAAAGCCAATGCTTAAGCGCTTTTTCTCTTGCGCAGTGGGTGCACGGCGCTGTTGCTTGAGAAATTTAAACAAAACAAAGATAATCGCGATCAGATAAGGAATTGCAGTGAGTACCCCACCTAAGCTATTAGGTAAAATCGCGGCCAGCACACCAGCAATTAACGTCGAGGCCAAACAAATAATAAAAAACCAGAGATAGTACAAACGCAATGAAATCATAAAGATAAACCTAATTAGACTGGCTTTAAGAAATAATTATAAATTTTTTTCACTTTTTTTTCATTTTTATGTCAACCAATCCTTAACTAGCAGCGTTATATAGGGTACAAGGTCGCAGCAACCGATTGGACATTGCACGGCATCCGCAATGTTTTCGGTGACCTTTCATTATGACTCTCCATCTTTAACAATGGTTGTGTTAGCAGCCATAACCATTGAAAAAGATTTTGACCGACGATTTATCATCACTCGAATCGTCGGTTTTTATTTGCCTGCGATTTGAGTTTGCTCAGGTATCGGCAACATACATGTTGATCAACTCACCCTCATCTTCAGTGACCTTCGTTAAAAATGTCCAGCCACATTTTTCATAGAAATCATTTAAATCTGTCACCAGATACAACTTTTCAAAGCCAGCGTTTTTCATCTCTGTCCGAGCGAAATCTAATAGTTGTCTGGCAATATTCTGCTTTCGATAAGTCTCTTCAACAAATAAGGCACATAAATTTGGTGTCAGGTCATTGCGGTCATGGAAGTCATTATCAATCACCCCTGCACCCGCAATAATGTGCTGCCTGTCATCCAGAATCACATACCATTGTGGAATAGCTTGTGCCTGTTCAATCGAGGTCTGCATGCTGTCACGGTATGCTTCAACAGGAATCTCCCATTTCTGCGCAAACCAATTGGCAGCTTGATCCAAAAGCTCAGGATGAGCTGCTAACTTCATTATCTTCATCAAGGTTTAATCAATCTCCGCTATTTTAGTTAAACTCATAAAATTTATTTGAGTAATCAAATCAGAAAGGACAAGTTTACTCATTTACATAAAGCTTGAGCGCGCTCATGCCAGTTCTGTCTAGAATGAATCAAGCACAATAAAGACCAAGGAATAGAATCATGAATACCGTTACCTATTTTGAAATTCAGTCATCCAATCCTCAACGCGACGTCCATTTTTACCAGTCTGCATTTGGCTGGCATTTTGAAAAGGTGGAAGGCCTGCCGATCGAATATTATCGCATTGAAACAGAAGGAATTCACGGCGGCTTACTACAACGCCCAGTGGCGATTCCACCCACAGGATGCGGGACCAATGCCTTTACCTGCACCATAGAAGTCGAAAACTTTGATGAAACAGCAGCTAAAATTCTCAGCCTCGGCGGCATTGTGGCCATGGATAAATTTGCAATCCCGAATCGTTGCTGGCAGGGCTATTTTCTTGATCCTGACCATAATACTTTTGGTATTTGTGAGCTAGATGAAAAGGCGCAATAACCGATCAGGCTCAAGTGAAGTCAAAATGATTATTTTCCCTTAAACTGCGGCGAACGTTTTTCTAACATGGCACGGACACCCTCTTGTGCATCCTGCGATTCAAACAATGGCATCAGATAACTATTCATCTTTTCAAATGCCGCCGTCTGCCCTTGGGTTAGTGCATCGGTTGCAGAAGCTAATAAAGCCTGTACCGCAAGTGGTGCGGAGAGGCAAATCTCTTTGGCAATTTCAATGGCTCGCTGCAACTGTTGACCATTTTCCACAATCTCGGAAATCAGATTGAGCTGATCCGCCGTTTTCGCATCAAAAGTTTTACCGGTTAATAAATATGGCATGGCTTTTTGCCATCCCGCAGCCTGCACAAAGCGCACCGTTGCCCCACCAAATGGCATGATGCCACGTAGCACTTCAAGCTGACCAAAGACGGTATTCTCGCTGGCAATGACCACATCGGCATTTAGCATCAACTCAACTCCTGCGGTATAACAAATTCCCTGTACCGCCACCACCATGGGTTTGCTCCGATGCCGGCCCGCTGTTCCCCACGGATTAATTTGTTGTTCCGCAAAATTAAAGATGCCTTCAGATATCTTCGGTTGTAACTCAACTAGATCCAGGCCCGCTGTAAAATGGTCGCCATGTGCAAAAATTACCGCACAACGAAGTTCAGGATCCTGCTCATATTCAGTTAACGCCAGAGACAAATCCTGAATCATATGACTATCAAAGGCATTCCGTTTTTCCACACGGTCCAGCCCAATCAACATAATCTGATCCGTCACTTCACGGCTTACTTTACCTAAGCTCATCTTTATGCCTCATTTTTTATTGCATGACTTTATCTTCAAACTAGAGCAACGCTTAAAAATGATCAAGCGCGATCATGTACTACTTTTCTGCTCAGCAAGATTCTCCTTTCCGCTTAAATACGTGCTACCTTATTCTGGTTCAATTCTTTTTTTAGATTCATTTATGACTGTGCGTTTTTTTCATACTTCTGACTGGCATTTGGGGCAATTCTTTTATAATCATTCCCGCCATTATGAACATGAACAATTTCTGACATGGTTACTTGAGCAAATCAAACAGAAACAGCCGCATGCCTTGCTGATTGCAGGTGATATTTTTGATGTTATCAATCCGAGTTCTCAGGCACAAAAACAGCTCTACCAATTCCTCGCCGATGCGCATGAACTTGCACCACATATGCAAACCCTCATGATTGCAGGCAATCACGATTCAGGCTACCGAATTGAACAGGTTGAACCCTTATTGGCCAAATATAATGCCAAAACGGTTGGCGTGATTCGCTGGAAGGAAGATAAAACGCTGGATCTGGAACGTTTAATTCTGCCGATTTATGATGAGCAAAAACAGATTGTCGCGTGGTGTATTGCCTTGCCCTTCTTGCGTTCTGCCGAAATCACAGGCTTTAATGAACACACCACCAATAGCCAGAATGCCATTGCTTATCTACACCAACAATTAATCGAAGAAGCCAAACGTCGTAAAACCGAGGATCAAGCGCTGATTCTGATGTCGCATGCACATATGCAAGGCGGGGAAACTTCTGATTCTGAACGCCCAATTATCATTGGCAATGAAGAAGCACTTTCGACCAGCCTGTTCGATGACAGCATTGATTATGTAGCGCTGGGTCATTTGCATAAACCACAAAAGGTACAGCATCCACATATTCGTTATAGTGGCTCTCCGATTCCACTGTCATTTAGTGAAATTAATTATAAGCATCAAGTGGTTGATGTCACCATTGATTCGACCCAACCAGAAAATAAGCTAAATTTTGAAGCATTGGCAATTCCGCGAAGTATTCAACTGCATAAAATTAAAGATGAACTCACAGCGGTCATGCAGCAGCTTAAAAACCTACCGAGTGGCCCCATCGAAAATCTCGAGCATCGTGAATATGTCGATATCGAATATCATACCGCGATTCCCCCACAGCCGAATTTGCGCCAACAATTTGAAGATGCCTTGCCGAAGGATCGCTATCGTCTGGTACGTATTTCCAGACAATATTTATCTAGTGAAAATAATGCTGAAACCAAGCAAAGCATCAGCCTGGAACCACCGACACCGGAAAAATTATTCCAGCAGATCTGGGAGAAAAAGGGCTATCACGCCGATGATGACGTCACCAAAGATTTCTTAAGTCTGGTGAGTGAAGCACAGAAAAAACTTGAAGATGATCAAAGTTCTTAAGGATTTGCCATGAAAATTTTATCGATTCGACTAAAAAATCTGGCATCTCTTGCGGGTGAACACTTTATTGATTTTGAATGCGACCCTTTGGCCAATGCAGGGCTGATCGCCGTTGTCGGCAAAACTGGGGCTGGTAAATCCACCATTTTAGATGCCATGTGTCTGGCCTTGTTTAATAAAATTCCCCGCCTTAAGGAAAGTGATGGCAAGCTTCTGGATGTGGATGGTTCTGAACTGCTGACCAACTCTCCCCTGACCGTTTTACGTCGTGGTACAGGACACGGCTTTGCTGAACTGTGTTTTGTAGCACAAGACCAAAAACATTATCAGGCGCGTTGGGAAATTAAACGTGCCCGTGAAAATGCCAGTGGGAAACTGCAAAGTGTGCAGCGCTCGCTTAAATGTCTCACCGACGGTGTGGTGGTGGCAGACAAGACCAAAGCCGTCGAAAGCCATATCCAGCAGATTACCCAACTCAGTTTTGAACAGTTTACCCGCGCCGTTTTACTGGCGCAGTCTGAGGTCACTGCATTTTTAAAAGCCCGTGATACCGAACGGGGCGAATTGCTGGAGTATCTGACCAATTCCAGTATCTTTGCCAAAATTGGACAACTGGCCTTTGAAAAGACCCGTGAAATCACCAATCAACGCAAACAGCTGGAAAATGTTTTAGGCCATATCGAAATTCGTTCCGATGAGGAAGTTGCCGAATTACAGGCTCAGTTTCAACAGCTCCAACAACAGGTCCAGCAACTTGAGAACGAGCGAAACCAGCTTAAACAACAACAACAGTGGTTTGAGCAGCAACAAAAGCTTAAAAGTGAAGTTATCTTCAAACAACAGCAGCATGAGACGCAACTCAATGCCCATGCTGGATTAGCAACAGATCGCCAACTGCTCGAACAACTGGATATCTTTTCCGAGATTCGCCCTGTTGCTTTTCAACAGCAGCAAATCCAAAAAACACTGCAACAACTTGAACCACAACTGCAGCAGAAACAGCAAGATTTTAGTCGCTTAACCACAGAATTTGAGCAGGAAAAAGTCCGCTATACGCAAGCAGAAACGGCGCTACAACAGTTTCAGAGTTTTGAGTTGCAACATCAAGATGAGTTGAATCAGGTCCGTAAATATGTGCAGGAACGTGACTATATTGCAGAAGATTATAAAAAGACCAAAAGCAGACTGGCACATGTTGAAACTCAGCAACAGCCTCTACTGCAACAGCAGCAACAGCTTGAGCAACATATTCAGAATTTGAGTACACAACAGGCAACCTGTATTGAGCAATTACAGCGCAGTGGCCACTTCTCGGTTTTGGATAAGGGTCTGCATGCCCATGTACAGCAGCTCGAACAGTTTATTCAGCATTATCAAAAAGTTGAAAATACCCTTGGGAATATTCAACAGGCTCAGGCCAAACTTGAGCAAGATAAAAACCTAATTGCTCAATTGATTACACAGTTTGGTAGCCCGCAGCAGATTGAGTCTAGGCTAGAACAAAAACAGGCACAAAAAGAGCAATTGTTGACTCAACTGAATCAACTGGATGTGATTCAGCAAAAATTACAGCATCATTTTCAATTAAAAAATGAAGCCTCAGCACTCAAACAAACCCTGGGCGCACTGCAACACCAATCTCAACAGCTTGAGCAAAATACTCAAAAAGCGGAAAGTGAATTTCAGAACGCAAAAACCGAACGGGAAAAATTACAACATATTCTGCAACAGCAACGCCTGTTACACGCAGAAAATGTTGAACATTTACGTGCTGAACTGAAACAAGGTGAAGCCTGTCTGGTCTGTGGCAGTACCGAGCATCCCTATCGTGATGATGAAAGTCAGGTGTCTAAGGCCTTATTTGCATTACAACAACAGCAGGAACAACAGGCTTTACAGCAAGAACAGCAATGCTTTCAACAATGGCAGCATACACAGCAGCAATTTACCCAACTGCAATCCGAGCAAAAGCAGCAGCAAAATGCCTTACAACAGGCCCAGAACAAGCTAAACACGCAACAGCAAGAATTACAGCACTATTTGGCCCAAACCCAGATTCAACTCGATTTGAATGTTGCGCAACCTGAACTTGAAATTTACCTGCAAGGCTTAAGCACTCAATCTACACAGACAAAACAACAGCTTGAGCAGGAATTACACCAGCTCAGCCAGGCCAGCAAACAGCAGCTTCATTTAAACCAAGCTATCCAGAATACGGCCTATCAACTGGAAAACGTACAGCAATTACAGCAACAGATTCAGCATATTGTAGATTGTCTGGAAAGTCATGAGAAAACGCTTTGGCTGGAACAACCGCTAGCCCACTCACAACAAATTGTGCAGCGTTTAAAACAACGCCTGCAACAGCTTGATCATGCGGATGGACTGAGCAAACAACAACAGCACAGCACTCAACAACTCAATTTATTCATATCAAATCTGAATGCCTTGAATACCCAACATGCTGAACTAACTCAGCAATTGCAGGACATTGCAAAAAAGGGTCAACAAAATAGTGAGGCTGCCAATCAACTCATTCAGGCAATGGCCGGTTCAACTGAACTCAAAGCCAATGAATGGTTGCATCAGCATGATCAGCAACGACAACAGGTGCAGCATCAATACCAGCAACTTAAACAGAATTTCGAACTGGCGCGACAAAACTTTGAGCAACATAAGAATGAACTGGAACAGCTCAAAGCCCAGCATCAACACAATCAGCAGGCATTGACTCAATGTAACAACGAAATTAGTGCATGGCTGACGCAGCACACCCAGTTTGAGGAACAACAGTTAAGTCAGTTACTGGTCATTTCGTCCACACAGGAACAGCAGATTCGCTTAACGCTGCAAAATGCAGAGCGTGTTCTCAGCGAAGCTGCCTATGCGCTCAAAACTGCACAACAGCAATTAAACGAGCATCAACAACAGCAGCCCGAGATCCAGCAGGAACAGCTGTCTGAGCTGATTCAGTTAAATCAGGACAAACTGCAACAGCAGCTTGAACAACGCGATCAATATAAAGTTCAGCTGGAACTGCATCAGCAAAATCTTGCCAAGCAAAAACAGTTTGCCGAGCAGATCCAGCAAATTCAGCAACAGGAGCATCGCTGGAATAAGATTTCGAGCCTGATTGGCGATTCTAAGGGCAAAGATTTCCGTGATTTGGCGCAACAGTATAATCTGGATATTTTGCTGGAATACGCCAATCAGCAATTGGCAATGCTGTCACAGCGTTACACCTTAAAGCGTCTGGAAAACTCGCTCAGTCTGGCAATTATCGACCATGATATGGATGGCGAAATCCGTTCGGTGGCTTCGCTCTCAGGTGGAGAGTCCTTCCTTACAGCCTTGGCGATTTCCTTGGCGATAGCCAATATGGCCTCGGGTTCGATGAAAATTGAATCACTGTTTATTGATGAAGGTTTTGGAACACTGGATGCATCATCATTGCACATGGTGATGAATGCGCTGGATCAATTGCAAAGCCAAGGTCGTAAAGTGATTTTAATTTCGCATATTCAGGAAATGCATGAACGGATTCCTGTACAGATTCAGGTTCAACCGGTTGGTTCGGGTTCGAGTCGGATTGAAGTAGTGGGCTAATGAACATTCAATTGCTTCATACAGAACTATTAAAGCACGGTATCCAGTTTGACACTGGCTTAACAGAAGCTGAAATAGAAGCAATAGAGCAGCTTTTTAGATTTCACTTCCCTCCTGATTTGAAGCTATTTTTAAAGTACGGACTTCCTGTTTCGGAAAATAAATGGAAATTTCCTCGCTGGAGAGAAGCACTTCATAACGATCAAGCGAAAAATATACTGATAGAGCAGCTCAAGGCACCTCACGAAGGCATTGCCTTTGATATTAAAAATGGCTTTTGGTTAGATCAATGGGGAGCCGCACCAGAGGAAATCTCAGACTGTCTGGTAATATTTGAGGAGCAGTTTAAAGCTTATCCGAAAATGATCCCTGTTTACTCTCATCGTTATATTCCGAGTACACCACTTGAAAATGGAAATCCTATATTTTCAATCATGCAAACCGATATTATTTATTATGGAACAGACCTGATCAATTACTTTTGTAATGAATTCAACCTAGATAAAACACTGTTTGATCAACCGCAAGCCACTCCAAAACCGATTCAATTCTGGAGCGATTTTGTTGAATTAAATAATTATTAAGACTTTGCTGAATAATCCCTTGCACCAAACAATGCTGTCCCGACCCTGACCATGGTTGAACCCGCTGCAATCGCTGCTTCCAGATCTGCCGACATGCCCATACTCAAGGTATCCCAATCTTGCGGCTGTGCATGCACGGATTTCACCTGATCAAATAGCACTTTAGCCTGTGCAAATGCCGCATGATTGTCCGGCGCAGGAATCACCATCAAGCCACGTAAACGGATATTCGGAAGCTGGCTAATATTCTGAACCAGTTCAGCCACATGTTCTGGCTGACAACCGTCTTTAGATGCTTGTCCATCAATATTCACTTGTAGACAAATATTTAACGGCGCTTGCGATTCCAGACGCTGGCCAGATAAACGCTCGGCAATAATCAAACGGTCAACCCCATGCACCCAGTCAAATTTTTCAGCCAGATGCTTGGTTTTATTGCGCTGTACATGACCAATAAAATGCCACTCAATCTCTAGATCTTTGAGCTCTTCAATTTTTTCCAAGGCTTCCTGTAGATAGTTTTCACCAAAACAACGCTGCCCCACTGCGTACATATCTCGTAAGCTTGATGCAGGATGAGTCTTTGAAACGGCTAACAATTGCACAGTCGCAGGATCCCGCTGAACTTGCTGGCAGGCGTGTTCTATTTGATTTAAAACAGTTTGGCGGGATTGTTGCGATTGATTCATTGACACAGTTCTCATTTACGAAATGTTTTTTTGCTTTCCCATTCTCTAAGGTGTTGGTAAGCCGGAATGAAAGCCTTATATTATTCTACAAAATAATGAGACTTTTTGAGTTTGTTTCGGGGAAATTATGGATATTACAGAATTACTCGCCTTTTCAGTCAAGAACGGTGCATCAGATTTACACCTGTCAGCGGGTATGCCTCCTATGATTCGCGTAGATGGTGAAGTCCGTCGTATCAACTTGCCAGCACTGGAACATAAAGATGTACACCGTCTAGTGTACGACATTATGAATGATAAACAACGTCGTGATTTTGAAGAAGACCTAGAAACTGACTTTTCATTTGAAGTACCGAATATTGCCCGTTTCCGTGTGAATGCCTTCAACCAGAACCGTGGCGCTGGTGCCGTGTTCCGTACCATTCCTTCTAAAGTGCTAACCATGGAAGATTTAGGCCTCGGTACAATTTTCAAGGAAATCTGTGATTATCCACGTGGAATTGTGTTGGTGACAGGCCCAACAGGTTCGGGTAAGTCAACTACCCTCGCGGCAATGATCGACTATATTAATGAAAACCGTTATGACCATATCCTCACGGTAGAAGATCCAATCGAATTTGTACACCAGTCGAAGAAATGCCTGATCAACCAGCGTGAAGTACACCGTGATACGCATGGCTTTAATGCTGCACTGCGTTCTGCCCTGCGTGAAGACCCGGATATTATTCTGGTCGGTGAGATGCGTGACCTAGAAACCATTCGCTTGGCATTGACCGCTGCGGAAACCGGTCACCTGGTGTTTGGTACCTTGCATACTACCTCTGCCGCAAAAACCATTGACCGTGTCATCGACGTATTCCCTGCTGAAGAAAAAGACATGGTGCGTGCCATGTTGTCTGAATCTCTACAAGCGGTGATTTCACAAACCTTATTGAAAAAGAACGGCGGTGGCCGTGTGGCTGCACATGAAATCATGATCGGGATTCCGGCAATTCGTAACCTTGTCCGTGAAAATAAAGTCGCGCAAATGTACTCAGCGATCCAGACAGGTGCCAACTACGGTATGACCACCTTGGATCAAAGTTTGAAAACATTGGTGTCCAAAGGTTTAATCAGTCCGCAAACGGCACGTACCGTGGCGAAACAACCCGAGTCATTCCTATAAAAATAAAGGGATTAGAGAAATATCATGGATTTTAATGACTTACTCAATTTGATGATTCAGCAGAATGCCTCAGACTTATTTGTCACGGCGGATGTTGAACCTTCAATGAAAATTAACGGGCAGATTGTCCCTGTTTCAAAAACCAAGCTGTCTGGGGAAATCGTCGGTCAACTGGTACAGTCCATCATGACCGACAAACAGCGTAAAGAGTTTGCCGATACCCGTGAATGTAACTTCGCGATCATGAATCGTGAAAAAACGGCCCGTTTCCGTGTCAGCGCCTTTCAGCAACGTGATATGCCGGGCATGGTTCTGCGTAAGATCGAGACCCACATCCCCACCATGGATGACCTGAAACTGCCAGAAGTACTGAAAGAACTGGCAATGACCAAACGCGGCATCATCATTTTTGTAGGGGCAACAGGTACTGGTAAGTCGACTTCCCTCGCTTCGATGATTGGTTTCCGCAACCAGAATTCTAAAGGTCATATCATTACCATTGAAGATCCGATCGAATTTGTACATCAGCATGCAGGTTGCATTGTGACACAGCGTGAAGTGGGCATTGATACCGATTCATTTGAAGTAGCATTGAAAAATACGCTACGTCAGGCACCCGATGTGATCCTGATTGGTGAGATTCGCTCTCGTGAAACCATGGACTACGCGATTGCCTTCGCAGAAACAGGTCACTTGGTACTCGCGACCCTACACGCCAACAATGCCAACCAAGCCTTAGACCGCATTATTCACTTCTTTGAAGCTGATCGTCATAGCCAGCTGTATATGGACTTGTCATTGAACTTAAAAGCATTGGTGGCACAACAGTTAATTCCAACGCCTGACGGCAATTCGCGTCGTGCTGCGATTGAGATTCTGATTAACACCCCGCTTCTGGCCGACTATATCCGTAAAGGTGAAATTCATGAGATTAAAGATCTGATGAAACGTTCACGCGAGCTAGGAATGCAGACCTTCGATCAGGCTTTATTTGACCTTTATAAAGCAGGTCAGATTACCTATAAGGATGCATTGAAGCATGCAGACTCACCAAACGATCTACGTCTCACCATCAAACTTTCAGAAGAAGGCGCAGACCAGTTATTGAGTGCCAGCCGCAACATTACCTTTGATGGTCAGTAATTCAAACTAAGCCATTAAAAAAAGGGAAGGTTTTTGTAACCTTCCCTTTTTATTTGTTCAATTTTCGTGAACTTTAAATTTTTAACTCAACTCAGCTTATTTTTTACGATAAGCCTCTTGGCATTCTGCATCACTGCAATAGCCGTAAAGATTTAAAGAATGGCCCGTTAAGGTAAATTGATGCTTATCAGCAACCGCATGTTGCTCTTGCTCAATAATATCATTTGTAAATTCAACAACTTTGTTACAGTTCAAGCATACAAGGTGATCATGATGATCTTCTTGCATGATTTCAAAAACAGAATGGTTGTTTTCAAAATGGTGACGCTGAATGATACCGGCAGCTTCGAATTGTGTTAACACACGGTAAACCGTTGCTAGACCTACATCTTCACCTTGCTCAAGCAAAGTTTTATAAATATCTTCAGCACTTAAATGATGTTGTTTTGAATTTTCTAATAATTCCAAAATCTTAATACGAGGAAGGGTAACTTTAAGTCCAGCTTTGCGTAAGTCTTGATTGGAAATCGGCATAAAAAAAGGTCTCTCAACAAATCTTAAGTTGGAATAGGCAATAGAGTTTAGATGCAGTATGATCTATCCTTGAACCAAATGCATCATCATTTATCAGGATAGTGTAGCAAAATGCAAAAAATCATGCTGGCGTTGTTCGTCACTTCAGTACTTAGCGGTTGTTCAGTCTTTGGTGTTTATAAAGTCGATATTCCACAGGGAACACCATTAACCAAAGCACAAGCATCTCAAGTACAAGTGGGCATGAGCTTTCAGCAAGTCCGTTTCTTGCTGGGTAGTCCAACAGTGACAGATCCACTAAATCCACAACGTTGGGACTACATCTACAACTACATCCCGGGTACCTATGCCAAAAAAGCAAAAATACCTGCGGCACACGGCCAGCATTTGAAAGTTTATTTTGATGCGAATGGTAATGTCGAACGTCTGGAAGGCTTGGATACGATTCCAGAATCACAACCTGGTTTACCGGCATCAAAAGAAGCGATTTTGACTGCGCCCCCACTATAACGGCTTTGCCGTAAAAAGAAACCCCTCATCGAGAGAATCGTGAGGGGTTTTCTTTATGAGCTTGATGGTCTAAAGCGATTACCCTTGATAAATCGTCCAACCGGATTCTTTTCTGCCCGTTTCCGACGGATATCTTTGGGATTAATGGTTAAGGGACGATAGATCTCGACCCGGTCCCCGGCCTGTAGCACAGTCTCAGCTTCAATCTTGCTACCAAAAATTCCCAAATGTAAAACTTCTGGCAGGCCCACCTGCTCGGCTAAGCCACTGGCATCAATCGCCTGCTGAGCCGTCATTCCCTCACTGAATGCAACCTTAAGATGGAACTGCTGCTCAGGTGTGGTGTAAGCCACCCAGACTTGTTTAATCGGTTCCATTTAAATCACTTGCCCGATCACCGCAATAATCGCGACCACAATTGAAAGGGGTAACACAATACGGATCGCAATACGCCACAGGTTATAGAACAGCTCATTGCTAAAGCCCATGGCTTTACGCAGATGACTGATCTTCATAATCCAGCCCGCAAACAAGGCATAGATCAGGCAAATGACCAGGCCCCATAACATCAATACAGTATTAAAAACTTGCTCAACTTGAGGCACTGCCCATACTGCAACGGCTGCAAGTAAAATTGCCCATTGCACTACAACCGCCAGCTGGCGCTGCGCCAGTTGCTCTTTTGCAAACTGGATTAATAAGGCAGCCGACATCAGGGCAGCAAAACCCCACGCTAACGCAGGCAACTGAGCCTGAATCGAGAAGAAACCAAATGCAATCACGGCAAGCAGTTGAGCTATCCAGATCGGCAACACTGAAGTGGTTGCAGCTTCCTGCTTTTTCACTATTGCCAGACTACTCTGCCAATATAAGCCCAAACCTAGACCACTTGCGACCAAGGCCAGCACGGTCGCATTGCCCCACTCGCTAAACTCCACACCCGTCCAGTGCCAAGCCTGTAACTGGGTGCCCATCACATTAGCAAGAACGAAAGCAGCAACCACACCAATAGTGGTCAAAGCAATCAGGAATTGACGGGGAATAAAAGAAAGTGCAAATGCCACAAGCGCAAGAATCGCGAACAGGATCTGACTCGAAATATTAGATGCCAGTTGCGCATTCACCACATGGCTTGCAGTGCTTAATACGCTACCTGCAAAAAACGGGACGAAAACAACTGCTAACCAGCCAACCAGACGCCATTTGGGTGAAGCATCGGCATCACGGGTCAGGCTTGAAAGGGCTTGCAATGCAGTGGTTTGTGAACGCTTTGCTAAAGCGATTTCAAGATAGCCGATTGGCAGTGCCAATAAAATCATGGTCCCTAACCAAAGCAACCAGAAATCGAATTGACGATCAATCTGGATACCCACCGTCGGTGCCAATGTGGTAATCATGACAAAAGATAGGCAAAACGCCATCACTGGGGCAAACCAGCGTGACAGAGTTGTGTCCTGCATAATGCATTCCTTGAAAAATCTTTGAACTCATTGCGCTTTATGGTGTTTGCAATGAAATATTCAATCTATTTTGCCTTTCTCACGCTTGAAAATCAAAACAAAAGATCGCAAAAGAAAAAAGCAAATCACCTCGTCAAGATGATTTGCTGCGCACCAGTTATTATTTTATTCATTCGACCCCCTGTATATCACTCATACCAACCTTATTATTTTTTATAACAAGGGATCTTTTTTTATTATCTTATTATTATGAGAAGAATCGAGAAAACCAGTTCTTCCCTTTTTTCTTTTCATTTTCTTTAATAATACCAATCATATTTTCTTTGACGGCACCGACATAATCGGCATCATCATGACGAATATGATTAATCAACCACTTTGATAGTGCTTCATGTAGCTCACCATCAATTTCCTGCCCCAATTCAAAACGCTGACGATAAGTCTCTATCTTTTTGATAAATAAGTCATGTACCCGTTTATGCGGCACACGATATTTATAATTTGCTTCTTCCTGCAAGCTTTCTTCAAAGGTAAAATGAGACTGGGTATAATCAATAATATTATCCAGAATCCCTTTTAACTTTGCACGGTCATCGTCTTCTTTTAATTCATCAATTTCATTAATATAATCTAGAATACGACGATGCTGATCATCGATCACCTCGATTCCTGTATTATATTCGACAGACCATTTCATACCCATATCGAACCCCAAACCATATTTGATTTAATGAATACGGATATAATATCGGTAAAGTATTTAAATAAAAACGCAGCATTTTTGTCAGGTTTGCATTTTTTATTAACAAAACATAATAAACTATTGTTTTATATTTAATTTAATATTTTTACCGATCAAAACACTCAAGTATTTTTTAACCAGCAAGAAAAACTATCTATCTAATTTTATTGATATAACCAGAAAAATGAGTACTAATTTTTTTAATAAAAACAGTTAAAACATATATTCTGTTTATATCTTCGATATTAATATTGGTCTGCTTTGGTGATTCGTTTTAATGCAGGATTTTCTGCCTCGCGGATTAAACGCTCGACTCGGGTTAAAGCATGCAAAATCGGTTTGCCACACTGGAATAAAATCATTTCCCCAGGCTGGTAGGCAGTCCACGCTTCGTTATGCGTTAAAGGTTCTGTGGTAATCACTGCCACACGATCGTCAGGCGTCGTGACCTGACTAAAATCAACTTCGACATCGAGATCAATTAAGTGTGCATGCTGGAAAGGGTATTCGCGTACCAGCCAGTGCAATTTGGTGGTGGCATAGCTATACAGCGCCTTGCCATTGGACAAGCAGAAATTGAAAGTTCCATGCTCGGCAATTTGTGGAGAAATGCGCTGCAATAATGAAAAAATTTCTTCTAGACTTGGCTCGGTATAACCAAATGCCTCAACCATCTGATCGAGTAAATAGCAAAATGCCAGTTCACTATCGGTATTACCAACCGGTTCGAAACGACCGCTTAATTCAGGTTTAAAGTCATGCAAATCGCCATTATGAGCAAAAATCCAGTGTCGGCCCCACAACTCTCGCAAGAAAGGATGTGAATTTTCTAAGTTGATTTTGCCTTGGGTCGCTTTACGGATATGCGCAATGACATTACGAGACTTGATCGGATAGTTACGAATCAGATCGGCAATCGGAGATTCGACTGCGGACTGGTTATCGACAAATAGGCGACAAGCCTTATCTTCAAAGAATACGATACCAAAACCATCACAATGATCAGACGTGACCCCTGCTCGTTGGGAAAACCCACGAAACGAAAAGGTAATATCTGTCGGGGTAGCACAATTCATTCCTAATAGCTGGCACATATCTTTTAACTATCTAACATCTATGCCTATTGTGCATGAGGTTGAGATCGCTTGTAAATCTGAATATGTGCTCACTATTAGATTAAGAATGATAAAGCACTAACGCTGCACCATTTTGTTCATCACAAAAGACATGGCGATCTTGTTCACTTCCAGAAACACAAAATAATCCAGACATTTAAAGTCTTCATCATAAAATGCCTGTTTTGAAAGTTTCGACTGCATGCCCAGATAAGTCTGGAATAGTTTTGGCATGCGCTCATCTTGCGGAAAGCTATAGTCAGGACGTTCTGGTTCAAATATACGCTTTGAGCGGATATCAATACTTTGATGCTCACCCAGTTGCTGAATCTGGCGATGGGTATAATAGGCACGGGCCAGATTATCGTCTAAATGGATACTGACACAGCCCATTAAATATTTGGCACGCATTGACCATAATACTTTAGGCACCAGATTCAACCATAGCATGGAGAGTGCTTTACCAGAACGAAATTGAGGGTGAACACAGGTTCGACCAATTTCTAAAACACTCGGTAAATGTGATAAATGTGGAACAATTTCGAATTCTTGCGCGCTGTAGCTCTGCCCGATTTCATGGCCTTGAAATAATTTCAAGCGGGTATAGGCAACAATTTCACCTGTCCATTTCTCACGTAAAACAGCATGTTCACAGCCAAAATCATACAGGTCCTGATCTAAACCGTCTTCAAAAGACATGCCAAACTGATGGCTAAATTGCGTCGCTCTAAAACGTTGTACATCTTGTAATTCTTTTAAATTATCCACCCATTCAAAACGGAACTGGTTTTGAGCTGGTTTGTGGCGTAAAGGTAAAGTCAATGTCTGACGATATTGATTTAATTTTTCTAGCATAATGAAAGCTCCTTATGACTAGCTTTACCTTAAAGCGCGTAAATGACATTGAGATGACTAAAACATGAACAACACATGACGAAAAAAGAGGCCCTATAAAGGCCTCAATTTTTTAATCGGCAGAATTAATGCTTGACCCGATTGGTAATTAAAGTCCCTACCCCATGATCGGTAAAGATTTCCAACAAACTTGCATGCGGTACGCGTCCATCAACGATATGCGCACTCACCACACCACCTTTAACTGCATCCAGCGCACAACCGACTTTTGGAATCATGCCACCATAAATCACGCCTGTTTCAATCAGACGGTCAACTTCTTGCGTAGTCAGGCCTGTCAACAGGTTCTTATTTTCATCCAGTACGCCACTGATATTGGTCAATAAGATCAGTTTTTCTGCACCTAAGGCTTCTGCAACCTTTCCAGCCACAAGGTCTGCATTGATATTATAAGTATTGCCCTCTTCATCGACACCGAGTGGTGCAATCACAGGAATAAAATCACTTTGAGTAAACATTTCAAGGACGTCGGTTTTTACACCTGTGACTTCGCCCACCATGCCCAAGTCAATTTGTGAAATGGAACCATCTGCTTCCTGTTTTTCCATCAACAATTTGCGTGCACGCAATAGGTTGCCATCTTTACCGGTTAAACCGATGGCACGACCACCATGTTTGTTAATCAAGTTCACGATCGATTTGTTGACACTACCGCCCAATACCATCTCAACCACTTCCATGGTCGCTTCATCGGTTACACGCATGCCATCAATACGGTCAGATTCCTGCCCTAAACGTTTTAATAATGAATCCACTTGTGGACCGCCACCATGTACAACGATCGGATTTAAACCGACTGTTTTTAATAACACGATGTCACGGGCAAATGAACTTTCCAGTTCAGGATCAGTCATCGCATTACCACCATATTTTACAACCAACGTTTTTCCTGCAAATCGTTGGATATACGGCAAAGCTTCAATCAAAATTTTTGCTTTATCAATGCCGATATGTTCATGTGGCATGCGTCTCTCCTTATTAAGCCTGTGCGAGTTCTTGTGCAATCTGTGGATAATGATCTTGCAACATGGAAACAAACTTCTGGCGAATATCGATTAACCGGTCCGGATTGTCTGCATCGAAGCGGACGGTAAAATATTCACCCGTATTTGATGCTCGAATAATGCCAAAACCATCATCAAAATCAAGTCTTACCCCATCTATTTTACTTAAACGTGCGCCTAAACGGTGACTTAAAATCTCTATTTCATTTAAAACCTGTTGCGGGTTGGCATCATGGGTACTGATATAGGTATCTTCTGTACAGTAACGTTCAGGATAAATACTCAGTAATTCAGACAAGCTTTTTGCAGTGGATTGAGTCAGATATTCCATCACCCGCAGAGCCGCATAGAGGCCGTCATCATAGCCATAACCGCGTCCATCGTTAAAGACATAATGGCCTGCATATTCTCCGCCAAAAACGGCTGCACCTTTGGATTGAGATAAATAGGCCCGTAAGAAGCTGCTGCCGGTACGGATCATTTTGGCCTGACCTGCCAGTTGCTGAACCGTATCCGCCACCATACGCGAGCATTTCACATCAAATACAATTTCTTTTTGCGGATGCTGCTGTAAACAGATTTGTGCAAATAGGGATAACAACCGGTCAGGGCTAATAATATTTGCCTGCTGATCCAGCAATACAACCCGATCGCCATCTCCATCTAGGGCAATACCCAGTTCCGCCTGCTCTGACAGGATCACAGCCTGTAACTGCTTTAAATGCTCGGCATGGGAAGGATCGGGTGCATGATCAGGGAAATGCCCATTGGCTTCGCAACGTAATGCGATCACCTCACAGCCTAACTTTTCCAGCACTTGTTTTGCACAACAGCCTGCCGAGCCATGTAAACCATCCAAAGCTACTTTTAAGGGACGTGCCAGATGAATATCATCAATTAAAGACTGTTGGTAAGGTAAACAATATTGAGAAATGATCTGATGCGGGCGAATATCGGCGGAGAAATTTTCATTTGCGGCTGGTTGGGAAATCTGAGCAAGCTGTCCAACGGATTGAATCATCTCTGGACTCGGAGGCTCCCCTTTCACAATCCATTTAATGCCGTTATCCGACTTTGGATTATGACTGGCAGTGACCATAATGCCATTACCCCCAAAATCACGAGCAATGTAATACATCATTGGCGATGAGCAGCAACCGATATTAGTGACTTGCAATCCTTGTTGCTGAAGAACGTGCTGAATAATTTCAGCATAATGAGGACTACTTAATCGCGCATCATACCCAACCACAACCTGGTTCTGTCCAGCATTTTTATAGTTTAACGCCAGGGCATGCGCAATTGAACAAATAATATTTGGCGTGAGATTTGAAAGTTTTCCGCGAATATCGTAGGCACGGAAAATATTCAAAGGAAAAGTTTGTTGTATATTCACAGCAAGCCCCTATTTTTATAATCATTCTGATTATGCAAGATGGCGAAATTATTAAGTAATTAACTAACCCTTGTTCAGAAAAATTAAAATAATTAATCAGTTGCTTTGTAATATACTTTAAACAAACAATCAATATGAAAAATGCAACGTTTTCCAGTAAAACATTGCATTTTAAGTGATATTTACCGGAATCTTATTGTTGACCGGTATGTCCAAAACCACCCGCACCACGCTCGGTAGCCACAAACTCATTGACTTGTTCAAACTCGGCTTGTACCACAGGTACCAGCACATATTGTGCCAAACGCTCACCTGGCTCTAAACGGAAGGTGTTTTGACCACGGTTCCAGACTGAGACCATCAATTCGCCTTGATAATCCGAATCAATCAAACCCACCAGGTTACCTAAAACGATACCGTGTTTATGACCTAGACCTGAACGCGGCAAAATCAAACCTGCAAAGTTTGGATCTTCGATATAAATCGCCAAACCGGTTTTTACCAGAACCGTTTCACCTGGCGCAATATCAATCGCTGCATCTAAACATGCACGTAAATCTAAACCTGCCGAACCTGTGGTGGCATAAGAAGGCAAAGCCCACTCTTGACCTAAACGCGCATCTAATACTTTAACTTGGACTTTCATAAAGCTAACCTTTCAAATATAAAACTTCTACTTCCAAAGACTAGAAGATGTAATCAACTAATCTTTTAAATTTTTCATAAAATCTGAATACAAATCCCAATCTGGTTGATAAGTTTCAACAATTTTTATTGGATAAATTTTCTTACCCTTTAAAGCTTGGTTGAATTTCTTTTTCCAAACAATCGGATTTTTTACATACCAAACCCACTCTTTTCTAGAGTTTCCAGTTACAACTAAAACTAGTTGGCCTAAATCTTTGGTATCTAATTTAGAAATATCTTCTTCAAAAGCAAATTGTGCACCCATTGTTGGAGACTCAGGCATTCCACTCTTATTAATATCTGAGTAATACCAATAAATTCTCAATAAATATGGATAATTCGACTTGACTATACCTTCTGCATATTTGCCACGAAATACTAAAACTTTTCCATTTTCAAAACCTTTTGCAGTAAAATAGGTTTCTTCTGCTGTTACGGTTTGGCTAAAAAACAGCAATGATAGAAAAGTAATAAAAATATATCGCTTCACAAAAAACTATCGTTTCAACAATGCTTTTAAATTGGCAAGATACTGCTGCGCCTGCTCTTTTGGATCGACATTCGGTGCCAGTTTCTTTTTACGGCCATGCCATTCCAGATCATCTTGCGGCATTTCATCTAGGAAACGACTTGGGGTCATCTGACGCATTTGTCCACCGTTCTTACGCTGTTCAGCCAGTGTCAAAGTTAAGCCCTGACGCGCACGGGTAATGCCCACATACATCAAACGGCGTTCTTCTTCGATGGTTTCCGATGCAATCGAGTTTTTATGCGGTAACAGTTCTTCTTCCAGACCGATCATATACACATAAGGGAACTCCAGACCTTTTGCCGCATGCAACGTCAACAAGTTCACTTTGTCGGTGTCTTCTTCTTCCTGTTGCTGCTCAAGCATATCCAGCAATACCAGTTTGCGAATTACACTTTCAATATTTTTCTCATCGACATCATCGGTTCGATTCAATAGGTTTTGAATACTGCTATACAAACTTTCGATACTGTCGAGCTTGGTTTTTTCCTGGGCAGGTGTTGCGGCCTGTTCGCGGATATAATCGATATAGCCCGCTTCATTGATCATTTGACGAACCTTTGGCATCGGCTCATCATCATCAAGTAACTCGCGGGTAAATGTCGCGATAAAATCAGCGAATTCATGCAATTGGGTGGCCGCTTTCTTCGGCAACACCATGCTTAAACGCTGATCAGACGATGCCGTAAGCAAAGACAGGGTATTTTCCTGGGCAAATAAACCGAGTTTTTCCAAAGTCACCGGGCCAATGGCACGTTTTGGTGTATTAATAATACGCAAGAATGCACTGTCATCTTCAGGGTTAATGATAAGACGTAAATAGCTCATCACATCCTTAATCTCGGCACGCGCGAAGAAGGACTGACCACCCGACAATTTATAAGGAATCTGCATCTGGCGCAGTTGGGTTTCAATCACGCGGGCCTGGAAGTTACCACGATACAAGATCGCATAATCTTTCCAGTTTTTACCGTTCATCAATTTATGCGTGATCAGGTCTTTCACCACGCGTTCTGCTTCATCATCGTCATTTAAGCAGGTAATCACGCGAATACTTTCGCCATGCCCCTTATCACTCCACAATTTCTTGTCGAAAATATGCGGGTTATTCTCAATCACGGCATTGGCCGCTTTTAAAATACGGCTGGTCGAGCGATAGTTCTGCTCAAGCTTAATCACTTTGAGATTATGGAAGTCTTCTTTCAATAACGCCATATTTTCAGGCTTGGCACCACGCCATGCATAAATCGACTGGTCATCATCCCCTACGGCGGTGAACTGCCCCATCACCCCGACCAACAGCTTGACCAGAGTATATTGCGCAGTGTTGGTATCCTGATATTCATCCACCAGCAAATAGCGAACACGGTTTTGCCATTTATCCCGTACTTCAGCATTTTCCTGAAGCAAACGTGTCGGCATGACAATCAGGTCATCAAAGTCTACCGCGTTATAGGCACGCAAGTTACGCTCATACAGCTGATAAAGATGGGCAAACTGGACGTCTTCAACCGTTTCACAAGTTGAATGGGCTTGTTCTGGAACGATCAGGTCGTTTTTCCAGTCCGAAATTTTCTTCATTGCCTTGGCCAGCAGTTCTTTACTCTCTGCCCCTGACAAGTTGTCACGCTGCATTAAATCCATCAGGATTCGCTTACAGTCGTCCGCATCTAAAATAGAAAAGTTGTTTTTAAGCGGTAAATGTTTTAGTTCAAGACGAAGTAAATTCAAACCAAAGGTATGGAAGGTTGAAACCGAAAGTCCTTTTGCTTCTTCACGTGACAGTAATTTACCGACACGCTCCTTCATTTCACGTGCGGCCTTATTGGTAAAGGTCATTGCCGTAATACGATAGGCTGGAATGCCACATTGCTGTACCAGGAAAGCCACTTTTCGGGTAATTACCGATGTTTTACCCGAACCTGCACCTGCGAGTACCAACAAAGGCCCCTGAACATATTTCATGGCTTCAAGTTGCTTGTCATTAAGTTGACTGGCAGATGACATTGGTTATTCCTCTCTCGTTTCCGAGCCTGATTTTTCGAGCACAATTATAGACATCTATGTTTTAGAAACCCAATAGTAAATCTAGGGATATGTATAAATTATGATGTCTTGTACAAATGCTGCGCCACGGCTTGTCGCCTAACTGGATAGACAATAAAAAAACCACCCGAAGGTGGTTTTTTAGAAATCAGTAAAAATTACTGTTTTGCATAAATGCTGATTTCTACACGACGGTTTTGTTCTTTACCAGCAGCAGTCGCGTTTGAAGCGATCGGGTTAGAAGAACCATAACCTTGCGCATCGATACGGCTAGAAGATACGCCTTGACCAGCCAAGTAGTTCTTCACTGATTGCGCACGTGCTTGAGATAACGGGATGTTGATTGAATCGTTACCAGTATTATCTGTATAACCCGTTACCAAGATCGCACTCTTGTTATCTTCACCTAAAGTTTGCGCTACTTTGTTTAAAGTGCTGTAGAAGTTAGGTTTGATGTTTGATTTGTTTGTATCAAAGGTAATGCTACCAGGCATGATTAACTGAACAGAACCATCTGGGTTACGGCCTACTTCTACGCCAGTACCAGCCATTTGCTCACGTAATTTTTTCTCTTTATTGTCGAGATATAAACCACCAGCAGCACCAAGCACAGCACCGATTGCCGCAGCACGGTTGTTTTGTTTACTTGTATTTGCGTTACCTTTAGATACGCCATAACCTGCTGCTGCACCAATTAATGCACCTAAAGCAGATTTGTCATATTCAACGCCACCGATGTTATTACCAGTCGTTTGGCAACCAGAAAGTACCAATCCAGCCCCTACGAGTGTTGAAATTACTAATGCACGCATTGCGTAGCTCCTGTCTATGTATTTTGTTGTCTGGACAAATAATGAAGGAGAAAACGGCCCTAGACCATTGATATTTTGTTAATAATAAACACTTTATTTGTATTTTTGTAATATTTTGATGCATTTTACTTGAATAAAGCATCACAATTTCTTCATGTTTATGCTTTTCACACAATATTTTTTTTATGTGACATTCATCACATGGATACCTTTTCTGATCTCAATCTGGGAAACCGGTATTTAATCGGAAAAAGTAGCATTATGCCGTTTAAATATATAAAAATTGTCAACATCTGAAAATATACAGTTGTATTTCAACATCTGTTGTTTATAGTTGGAACATCTCATTTTTCAAACCTCTGCACTCAAGGCTCGATTTATGTCTAACGCCAATAAAAAAGCGTCCTTATTGCAAAAAGTCAGTAAAGGATTAACCGTTAGCTCAGTGATTACAGGCAGTACATTTTTTCATGGTCCTCCTGTCCTGGCATTAGGTTTAACCAAATTATTTAAAAAATCATCAAAAGTAGACGAAACCAATATTCAGATCACCAACAGCTGGCTCGGGGTAAATAACTGGTTAATTGACAATGTATTGCCAGATTTACACTGGGATATCAGCATTGATGAAAGCCTTGACCTGAATTTGCAGGGCCGATATATGATGATCTGCAACCATCAAAGCTGGGTCGATACCACAGTCAATCAATATTTTGGCCTAACCCGTATGCCGCTGACCCGCTTCTTTACCAAATGGGAACTCATTTTTATTCCATTTGTCGGGCAGGCATTCAAAATCCTCGGCTTCCCGATGATGAAACGTCACACCAAAGAGCAAATCGCAAAAAATCCGGAACTCAAATCGCGTGATATGCTGGAAGCTCGTAAAGCCTGTGAACAGTTACTCAGTCAACCGTTTACCTTACTGAATTATTTAGAAGGGACTCGCTTTACCCCGGAAAAACATGCTGCACAGCAATCCCCTTATCAGAACCTGCTTAAACCTAAAGCCGGTGGTCTGGCTTTAGCACTGAATATTCTCGGCGATAAAATTGATGCTTTGGTCGACATGACCATTGTTTATCCAGATGGTGCGCCAGGTTACGGCGAATTCTGGCTCGGTGATGTGTCTCGTATCGCCGTGGATTTACGTAAGATTGAAATTCCAGACTGGGTACTGGGTGGTCATTATGAGGATGATCCGGTTTATCGTGAGCGCTTCCAGAAATGGGTGGACCAGATCTGGACTGAAAAAGACCAACTAATTAGCCAGATGAAAGCCAGATACCATCAATAGTTGCACAAGGAATTGTAGTAAGACATGACCCAGCCGGACTCAGGAAACAACTCTAAATATAACTATGTCAATCCGAACAGCAAGTTCTTCAAGCTGTTTCTGGTCTATGACATTTTTATGGTCTTTATTATTGTTTTTAACCTGTTCTGCTTGGGCATGAACTTTTTCCTGATGAGCAATATCGGGAGCTGGTTTTTTAATACCATCCAGCTTCCGGCAGTACTCGAGTTTTACCGGACTCACCTACACCCGTGGGTGATTACCACCGAAGCCTGGTTTATTATCTTTTTAATTGTTGAACTGGTAATTCGCTGGTTTCTGTCGATTGTGCAAAAACACCATGCACGCTGGTGGTTCTTTCCTTTTGTACACTGGTATGAAATTCTGGCGATCATTCCCTATTTCCGTTTTTTACGTTTGTTCCGTGCAGGCGTGATTGCTTACCGTTTATATGAACTCGGTTATAAAGTCGTACCAGACGGCATTCGCATCAAAGCCGTGTTTTATTATCGCGTGGTCATGGAAGAATTATCAGATCGTGTCGTGATTACCGTGATTGACGGAATCCGCCATGAACTGCAAACCAGTTCGCATCATAAAAAAATTATTCATGATCTGGTCGAACATCATCGACAACTGTTTACGGTGACCTTGGCCTCGATGCTACAGGAGTCGCTGGCTGCAGCATTACAACAACAGCAACCTCTGATTACCCAGAAAGTGGGCATTATTGTCAATCAGGCCATTGAAGATACGCCTGAACTGACGCAACTATTACGCTTGATCCCGATTGTGGGGGGAAGAATCGAGCAACAGATTCAAAGTATTGGTCAACGTTTAGGTGAAAATATCACCGCTGGTTTGATTGATCCTTTTATAGCGGGATCAGCTCAGCGACCAAATGCAAATTATCAATATATTGCCGAGCAGGTCAGCCAGTTAAATATTGATAATCAATATCTGGAAGAACTGGTCGAATCGGTGGTATTTGAAAGTCTGGAAGCGATCAGAAAACAAGTAAAAGTGAAGCAATGGCAGCAAACTTTGCAAGAATCTGATCAATTGGATAAAAAAGCAGAATGATTACAAGAAAAATTACCAATCGAGCTAGAGAATTCGTGTAATTTGTTCTAGCATTTGCTTTTATTTACAACTGCTTTAACACATATAGAGCGCTTAAAAAGCCCTGAAGGATAAATTATGGCTGATATACGGATTACGGGCAGAATGGTGAATTTTAGTCGACTTACCTTCGACACAAATGACCATAATGCAATCCGACAGCAACTTACCAGCACCCTGAATGAAGGTTCCTATATCGGTACCCTGGTCATTATTGACAGTACGGTTGAGCAAGAACTGATTGCCTTGATTCAGCTCTTGATTGATCTGGGTTTACAGCCGATGGCAGTGATTGACGGCATCTTGGGTGATGAAGCCCGCGCCATTCAATTCCCGGTTCTACCTGTCGATCAGCCGTTGCAACGTATCAAGGCCTCAAAAGAACAGGTGGTTGATCCTGCTCCGGCAAAAGCCGCAGATAATTCAGCAATACAAACACCACAAAAAAACACATCGAATGCCTATATCAGCTCGTATCATGATGAAATTTTGCGTACGGGCCAATGTTTGGTGCAAGATCAGGGTGATATCATTTTAAATGCAGGCATGAATAGTGGTTCGGAAGTGATTGCATCTGGAAATATTCACATTTATGGCAATGCTCGTGGTAGAGTCATTGCTGGTGCAGGTGGACAAGCTGCAGCACGTATTTTCTGTCATTCGCTAGAAGCCGAACTCATCTCGATTGCAGGGACCTATTGTGTAGCCGATGATATTCCCAAAGATATGATCAAAAAGTCTGTACATATTTATTTAAATAACAAGCAAGAACTTGAATTTGAGGCCTTGCAGTTTTAATTTATCTCATTAAACACCAAAAAAGCCCTTTTAGGGGCGTATGACCATAAATAGGAGTGGATTCGGTGGCCAAAATTGTTGTCGTAACGTCAGGCAAAGGTGGTGTAGGTAAAACTACAACAAGTGCATCTTTTGCAACAGGTTTAGCCCTACGTGGTCATAAAACTGTTGTAATCGATTTCGATGTGGGTTTACGTAATCTTGATTTGATCATGGGCTGCGAACGCCGTGTAGTTTATGACTTTGTCAATGTCATCAATAATGAAGCTCGCTTACAACAAGCACTCATCCGTGATAAAGATATTGAAAACTTATATATTCTCCCTGCGTCACAAACCCGCGATAAAGATGCGTTGAGTGATGAAGGTGTTGCACGTGTGATCGACGAACTTTCGCAAGAATTCGATTACATCATCTGTGACTCGCCTGCAGGTATCGAGCGTGGTGCGATTCTAGCCATGTATCATGCAGATGAAGCAATCATTGTGACCAACCCTGAAATTTCATCTGTACGTGACTCTGACCGTATTATTGGTATGCTTGATAGCAAAACCAAAAAAGTTGAACAAAACGAAGGTCGTATCCGTAAGCATTTATGTATCACCCGTTTCAATCCGGAACGTGCTGATAAACAGGAAATGTTAACGATCGACGATATTTCTAAAGATATTTTACGTGTGCCGACTTTAGGGGTAATTCCTGAGTGCCCAAGCGTACTTCAAGCATCAAACGAAGGTAAACCAGTGATTCTGTATTCAGATGAAAAAGCTGGACAAGCCTATGATGACTTAGTGGCTCGCTTCCTTGGCGAAGACCGTCCTTATCGACACATTGCAGTACAGCCAAAAGGTTGGTTAGCTAGACTATTTGGAGCGTAATTATGGCAGGATTCTGGAGTAAACTTTTTAGCAGTGATGAAAAACCATCAAGTGCACAAACTGCCAAAGATCGTTTAAAAGTTATTGTTGCATCTGAACAAGGCTTGGGCCGTCGCTTAGGCCAGGATAAAATCGACCAAATGAAAAAAGAAATCATGCAGGTCGTCAGCCGTTATGTTCGTGGGGTGGATGAACAGCATATTCAAATGCAGGTTCGTTCAGAAGCAAACATTGAAATGCTAGAAATGAATATCAATTTACCTGAAGATCGTTAGAAGTTTTTTTATTAGCGATTTTTCGTAAATAAGGGCAAAATACGTCGCAGAATTTGAAAAGTATGACTTTTCTCATCCTGCCTCATATTTTGCCTTTATTATTTTATAAGACTGAGGAGATTGTCATGGCATTATCACAGCCAGCAACTTTCAATGAAGAATGGTCAGATGAGCGTGTGTTTGCCTACCTTAACCAGCTTCCTCCAGCTGGCGTAAATGCCGACTTTCATGTGCTCTACCATGCCTTCAAACATATGCGTCCAAATGACTATGAGCGCTTGATTACCAAGTTTTTGGCAGATGGCCGTGACTTGAATGCAACCAATCCTGAAGGCCAACGCATTCATGATGTGATTGCACAATTTCCTCGCCAGAAAGAGGGTTTTCTGGAAGTTTTAGCGAAGTTTGCTTAATCAACGCTACAATAAAGGCCACATAATTTATCAATATCAATAAATTGAAGCGTAAATTATGTGGTTTTTAATTAAAATAATGATATTTCTTAAATTCTCTGATAAATAGATTACTAATAATACAATTTTTATATTTTAGCTATTCTAACTAAGACCATGACTGATCAAAACACAACTGTAATTAAAACTGATCCTGTAAACCATCATTTAGCCGATTTAACCATTATTAGCTTAAAAAGGTTTATCTTTTTATCAATTATTTCTTTAGGGTTATACGAGCTATGGTGGATTTTTAAGGCATGGCGCTTTTTCGCAATTAAAGATCATTTAAATATCATGCCGGCTGCCCGGGCTATTTTTTCCATTTTCTTCTTATATTCCCTGTTTAAAAAAATTCGGGAATATGCCAAAGCGCAAGGCGATGTTCAGGAGTTCTCTGCAGGCTGGATGTATATCGGCTATATCCTTTTCGCCTTAGTATTCGCCAACTTACCAGATCCTTACTGGTTAATTTCATCAGTCAGTTTTATGTTCCTTATTCCCGCTTTTGTGGCCTTTAATCATGCCAAAAAACAGGATGATCAACTTAATGCGGTGATACAGGAAAAATTTAATATTGCCCAAATTTTTGTGATTATTATTGGGTCTATCTTCTGGATCTTGTTATTAATGGGGTTTTTTCTTGAAGTTTAAGGGTTAAAAAGATCATAAGATTGTCGTATATCAGATAGCCTGCATGATGCAGGCTTTGTTATCCCTGAATTAGCGGCTGCCGATCAGATAAATACCGAGTAAGGTAAATATCCCGCCTGAAACTCCATCAATCCATTTGGCAAAGTTTTGGTATGCATTGCGAAATGTCGGCAGAGAAAATACAAAAGCGACCAGGACAAACCATAAAATCGTTTCAATCGAAACAATAATAAAAAGTAAAGAATGATGCTGGTCAAATAGTGGGTTTGCCAGAAACAGTGAGAAGACACTGCCAAAATAGATAATGGCCTTAGGGTTGGAAAGGTTGGTCAACAAGCCTTTCATAAAAAATAAATAAGGTGACTGAGGTAAGCTTATTGGATTTATAGTTGGGTTATTTTTAGAGAAAGCAGAGCGAAGCATTTGAAAACCAAGCCAGCACAAATATAGCCCACCAGCGATCAACAGTCCTTGCTTAAGCCATGCCATTTTTTCAAAGATGATATTGAGTCCCATCAAGGCAAGCAGTGACCACAACATTGCTCCTAGACAAATACCCAGTACCACCAGCAAGGCTTCTTTACGCGAGCGGCTAATTGCGGTTTGTGAGACTAAGAAAAAGTCAGGTCCAGGTGTAATCAATGCACAGAAATGAATAAAAATGAGTGTAGTTAATGCAACGAACACGACTCACCTCAAGGTTGAGATTTTAAAGGGCAAGCTTAAATAAAAAACGTGATTTTTACCATATAAAAATTTGAAAACCTAAAACAAAAAAGCCTCGATAACGAGGCTTTTTTTAGGGGATATTTGGGTTAAACCAGAATATCCCGTTTACCATTGGCACCCATCGAGCTGACGATGCCATTTTCTTCCATCTGGTCAATGATCCGTGCTGCACGGTTATAACCCAGGCTAAACTTACGCTGTAATGATGAAGTCGATGCTTTGCGTGTTTCTAGAACGAAAGACACACATTGATCATACAGCGCATCTCGGCTTGGATCACCATCCCCATCTTCAAAACCACGCGATGTAGGCTCTTCATCAAATGGCGTGAGAATCTCATCCACGTACTCTGGCTCACCACGTTCACGCCACGCGTCACAAATACGGTTCACTTCATCATCACTAATGAAGGCTCCATGGACACGCTCAGGTTCAATTTTACCAGGGCCAAGGAACAGCATATCACCATGACCAAGCAAGTCTTCTGCCCCACCCGCATCCAAAATGGTGCGCGAGTCAATCTTACTGTTGACACGTAATGCCACGCGGGTTGGAATATTCGCCTTGATCAGACCGGTAATTACATCCACCGAAGGACGTTGTGTGGCAAGTAACAGGTGAATCCCTGCGGCACGCGATTTCTGTGCTAGGCGGGTAATCATTTCTTCAGCCTTTTTACCGACCTGCATAATCATGTCGGCAAATTCATCAGCCACGATCACAATGGAAGGTAACGGCGTTAAACGCGGCGCACGCTCCCCCACAACTGAGTCACTGGCTTTCCAGGTTGGATCAATCAGGTCTTCACCATTGGCGATTGCTTCTTCAACCTTACGGTTATAGTCACTGAGCTTACGGATTTTCAGGAATGACATCAGTTTATAACGGCGTTCCATCTCATTGACACACCAGTTTAATGCGCTAACCGCATCTTTCATGTCGGTAACAACAGGTGTGAGTAGATGAGGAATATCGTTATAGTTGGCCAATTCCAGCTGTTTTGGATCGATCAGAATCAGGCGTAACTGCTCTGGTGTATATTTCAATAACA
The DNA here is from genome assembly GCF_000314615.1 of Acinetobacter sp. WC-323. Taxonomy (NCBI): domain Bacteria; kingdom Pseudomonadati; phylum Pseudomonadota; class Gammaproteobacteria; order Moraxellales; family Moraxellaceae; genus Acinetobacter; species Acinetobacter sp. WC-323. The sequence goes on along the minus strand of NZ_AMZS01000072.1, from coordinate 9,688 downwards.
TCGATAAAATCATCGAGTTCACTGCAACCGACTTACCCGAACCTGTGGTCCCCGCAACCAGCATATGCGGCGCTTTACCAAGGTCAGTAATAACAGGATTGCCTGAAATATCTTTACCCATCGCCATAGAGAGCATACCCGCAGGGTCTTCAAACGCTGGCGTTTTCAACAACTCAATCAAGCGTACCATTTCACGGCTGCTATTCGGTACTTCAATTCCGATATATGGTTTTCCTGCAATCACTTCAACCACACGGACCGATGCCATCGACATGGAACGTGCCAGATCGCGGGAAATATTGGTGACTTTAGAGGCTTTTACACCAGGTGCCAGATCCAGTTCGAAACGTGTTACTACGGGTCCCGGCTGGGCTTCGACTACCTGAGCCTTGACGTTAAACTCTTGTAGTTTGATCTCTAAAAGTTCAGAAAGACGGGCTAATTGCTCGGCAGTAAAATTGACCTTTTTATTTGGATCGACTTCATCCAGCAATTCCAGACCCGGTAAGGTCGGCAGATCATGGCGTTTTTGCGCGACTTGCATGGCGCGTGACATTGGACGACCAAATGCATCGGTTAAAGGTGCATCCAGATCAAAATCTTCTTCAAGATCAAAGTCTGGCTCGGGTTCAGCTTTACCTGCTGTTTCTTGCCATGCTTCAATAAATGCTTCTTTAGACAAAGCTTCTTTCGGTGCAGACTTCACTTCAATCGGTGCTTTGACGAAAGCCGATGATTGCGCATAACTTGTGGTGCGTGGAGCAGCAGCATGTTCACGCTCCTCCTCAACCAGAAGATCATTGAATTCATCAAACTCTTCTGCCACCGAATGAGGTTTGTCTTCTTGTACGGTATTTTGTACAGTAGCAGGAGTTTGAGCAGCATTGTTCTGATTAGATTCATGAATCAGGGCTTCAATGTCCGCCTCAAACTCGTTTTCCTGCTCAACAGGCGTATGCGGCATTGCCGGAACGTTTTGCGTGAATGGCGTATGTGCATCTGTGGCAGTTTTACTATTCGGTACCGCGGCCAACAGCTCATCAAAGATCTGGTCATCATTCCAGTCCAGATGGCTGGCATTGGCTTGCTGCATAACTGCTTCAGCGTGGGCTGAGGGTTCAAGTGATGTAGTCATCTGAGCTGACTCATCAGCAGCACGGAGTAATGCATCAATCTCCTGTTTATGACTGGCATCATCACGTTGTAATGCACGCCATACTTCACCTGTTTTGACTAAACGCTGACTTTCAGTTTCAAACTGACGTGCACGTTGTAAGGTCTGCTCGAACTCTTCATCTGGCACAGTCGCTGGATGCGGCTCAGCGCTTTGTTGTTGTTCTTTCGCCACCACATCGGCAAATAATTTTTCTGCCATGAGTTGATGGTGTGAATCATCAATTTTAATCAGCTTGGCCTGAACCTGATTGGTTTTGCTCTGGTTTGTATTATCCTGACTCTCGCTCTCTGCTTGAGCCTTGGTCGTGACCGCTGGTGTTTCAGCCGGCGTCAACTGTTCGGTTAAATCATATGCAGATTCATTTTGCGGCACATTCTTATAGAACAGGTCTTGCAAATACGCAGGCGTATTCTTCAAGGTTACCCAGGTTTTGTTCCACTGAATCCCAAAAGCCAAAGTCAGCAACAAGATACTGAAAGCGAGTAAAAATAAGGTCGCGCCATAAATCGTCAGCAATTGAGAGAGACTTCCCCCCAACTCATAACCGATAATACCGCCAGCGGCATTCTCCAGCGTATCTGCCGGCATATTCCAATGTAGATACAACAAACTTGAAATTGAAAGAATCAGGAAGAACTGGGCTGCATAACGAAATGGGCGGTTCAGAAAGCTTCTCGGCCACCAGACCTGAATCGCTTCTATAAACAGGAACAAGGGAATAAGCAGGCTTGCCCATCCCAGAAAACCAAAGAGTAAATCTGCGATCCAAGCACCGGCCACACCGCTTGCGTTCGAAACCTGCTGGGTATCGCTGGAAATATGCATCCACCCCGGATCAAACGGTGTATAGGTGACTGTGGCAAGAAATAAATAAATGCCAAAGGAAATCAAAAATAATGTCATTAAAAAGCGTTGTGCATAAACACTTGACACCGCAGTCATATACAGTCCTGTAACCCAATTCGTTATTTGTTGGTATCTTTTAAGGCCTAACTTACCTTAATCAATAAGTTTTATATTATGCACTCGTTCTTACAAAAAAGATGCACGATTATTTACTGTTGTTGTTAACATTCTGCACGGATATAGCCCAATTCGATTGAGTTAATCAATATTATCCGGATCGATTTGCCCCACTCCCCTCTCGATTCACGTATAATTTTAGCAGTTTCAATATAAAAAGGATGTTCTTTAATGAGCGCTCGTCACTCACGGTTAATTATTTTGGGTTCTGGTCCTGCAGGTTATAGTGCGGCAGTCTATGCAGCACGTGCGAATCTCAAACCGACACTCATTGCTGGTATACAACTTGGTGGTCAGTTAACCACAACCACTGAAGTTGATAACTGGCCTGGTGACCCTGAAGGATTAACCGGTCCTGTACTGATGGAACGTATGCAAGCCCATGCAGAACGTTTCGGTACAGAAATCGTCTATGATCACATCAATGAAGTTGATCTTAAGACTCGTCCATTCGTGCTGAAAGGTGATATGGAAGAATACACATGTGATGCGCTGATTATTGCAACAGGGGCAACCGCACAATATTTAGGCCTCGAATCTGAAGCGGCCTTTATGGGTCAAGGCGTCAGTGCCTGTGCGACCTGTGATGGTTTCTTCTATAAGAACCAGAATGTGATGGTGGTTGGTGGCGGTAACACAGCCGTTGAAGAAGCACTGTATCTTTCTAATATTGCAGCGCATGTCACGCTAGTGCATCGTCGCGATAGCTTACGTTCAGAGAAAATCTTGCAAGATCATCTTTTTGCCAAAGAAAAAGAAGGCAAAATCAGTATTATCTGGAACCATCAGGTCGATGAAGTCTTAGGTGACAATACCGGAGTAACCTCTGTTCGTATTAAATCAACTCAAGATGAAAGCACTCAGGACGTTCAGGTTCAAGGTCTGTTTGTTGCAATCGGTCATAAACCTAATACCAGTATGTTTGATGGACAATTGAACTTACGCGATGGCTATATCCAGGTACACAGTGGTACGGCGGGTAATGCAACTGCGGCTTCAATTGAAGGTGTATTCGCAGCGGGTGATGTCGCAGATAGCGTTTATCGTCAAGCGATTACTTCAGCGGGTTCAGGCTGTATGGCAGCGCTTGATGCAGAAAAATATCTAGATAATCTAAACTAATTAGACCAAAACAGAAAAACCACCATTCATTGGTGGTTTTTTATTATACCCAGTAGGATCAGGTTAAAATTTCCCCCAATTCTCTGTCACAGTCATACACATTCTTCTTGGGCGTGACCCAAGCTGATTCTGCTCAAGGATTGCCATTCCTGCGCAGTTCAGTTAGTTTAGAATTATTCTTATTTACTTTGTTTGCTATGCAACCGCTTCCACCCTCTCAATATATTTTTCCCGATCCTGTTGAAGCCGATCCGGAAGGCCAAGGTTTTATCTGTATTGGTGCTGATCTTAGCCCCTCTACATTATATGAAGCCTATACGCATGGCCTGTTTCCTTGGTTCAATGCCGATGAACCGATTTGCTGGTGGAGTCCCGAACCTCGTTGCATTATTGAACCTCATGCCTATAAACCGAGTAAATCATTACTTCGGAACATGAAAAAACACGATTATCGAATCACCGTGAATCATGCTTTTGAACAGGTGATTCGTTCCTGTTCCTTACCTCGCAGTTATGCCAATGAAACCTGGATCAGTGAAGACATTATTCAAGGCTATTGTGACTTATTTAAGGCAGGTTATGCCTATAGTGTTGAAGTCTGGCAGCAACAGAAACTGGTGGGTGGTTTGTATGGCGTCAGCATTGGCAAAGGCTGTTTTGGTGAATCCATGTTTAGCACTGAGACCGATGTTTCAAAAATGGCGTTCTATACCCTGATGCTGATTGGACAGGAAAATCAGTTGCCGTGGATTGATTGCCAACTGGTCAATGATCATCTTTTAAGCTTGGGTGCCAGTACACTTTCTCGCCAAGCCTATCTTAAATCGTTACAAGATGTAATTATTGCCCCCTCTATCAATTGGAAAAGTTATCAAGAACGTGTATTTTCAAGTAAAACAATAGCAGTTTTTGCCACATTAGACGGTTAACGGATTAACACCTTGGAGGGACAGATTAATGAAATCATACCAACCCAAGTCCCTTTTAAATGACTTACAGTACTATATTACCCCACCGCATGATTGTAGTTATCTCGATAATAAATCTGCGCGGATGGTCTTTCTGGACCCGATTCACCGTATTGATGTGGTGACATTGTCAGAACTTTCTCGTGTGGGTTTTCGTCGTAGTGGTGATTTTGTCTATCGTCCTGAATGTCACTTATGTCGTCAATGTTTATCCTGTCGTGTTCCCGTGCAAGAATTTAGCATGAATAGCAGCCAAAAAAAGGCTTGGAAACGCAATCAAGATTTACAAATGAGTATTCTGCCGACCTCGCAGGCCACGCAGCAACATTACGACTTATACGAACGCTATATCAATGAACGCCATTCCGATGGCGATATGTACCCAGCCAGTCTGGACCAGTTTGAAAAATTTCTGGTGCATAGCTGCACCGAAAGCTTCTTTATTGAACTATGGAAAGATCAGAAATTGGTCGCGGTCTCCACCTGTGACCTGATGGATGATGGACTGTCAGCAGTTTATACTTTCTTCGATCCTGATGAGCAACGCCGCTCCTTAGGTGTGTTCGCAATCCTGAAACAGATTGAATATGTCCGCAGCTTGAATCTGGAGTATTTATATCTGGGTTATTGGGTCCCGCATTCAGATAAAATGAATTATAAATCGCAATATACCCCACTGGAATTATTACTGGATGGACAATGGCGCAGACTCAACCGCCCACTCGCAGACAATGAAATCCATCAGCTTGGAAATTCATTGATGAGTACGCTACCTTCTGAGTGGAATAATTTAATTATTAAATAAGTAAAAGTTTCAAACTATTTATCATATGCTGGCAGCTCCTCTTTGATTTAGGAGAGCTAATAAATCCTGCCCATCTTGTACCCAAAATTTATCTGGGCTAGGAAATTTATCTTCAGAATATTCGTTAGCAAAATCAATGAACTCACCAGACCAATTGTCTGGTAAATGACGCTCCATGCATATTCCATCAGGATAGAATGCCCCTACGGTACACTCATCAAAGTCAACAAACATAATAGGAAATAAGTGTTGTACATCCCACCATGACGTAGCAGATGGATATGCTGAGGATAATGCTAAGCTTAAACTTTCTTTACTAATTTCATATCTAGACATACATTTTAGAAAATAGTCCGCATTCTGCTGATCTACAATCTGTAAACCAAATCTAAAATCATCATCAGAGTCAGGAACATCATATTCCAAAGCACGAAATCCATTTTTCCACTTATTAACATCCAGCACCCATAATTCCCGTTCACTTCTATACCAACGTATTTTTTTATTTTCTTTGACAACAACGACTATCATTTCCTCATCAATAGTCTTTTCATCTTGAATTGACATATTCTCCCCCCAAAAAATTTAAAATACCCAATAGAAGTTCAACTATATAATATATCTGGAATCAAAAATTATATTGACCTAATCTTATTAAACTAAACCCAACCTATTGAAATAACGCTGCAAAATCATCAGTGCATGTCTTGACCATAATCACAGCATGCTCTCTTGAGCCATCCGGATTCGGATAATAGTTTTTGCGCACATCAATTTGATGAAAACCTGTTTTTTCATACAAACGGATCGCGGCTGTGTTGCTCTCACGCACTTCTAAAAAAATCTGGATCGGATTGTTTTTTAATTGCAGGATAGATTGGTCCAGTAATTTATAACCAAGACCCTTGCCCTGCTGACTCGGATGGATCGCCATCAACAATAAATTAGCCTCATCCAAAACGGGCTGCAGAATACAAAAACCGACCACCTGATTAGCCTGTTCGTAAACCGTACATTGATATGAAGCTAAAGACTCCTGAAACTGCTGCTTATTCCATGGATGGGTCTGGACCAAGCGTTCAATAGTTGCCACACTTTCCAGATCACCGTCTCGCATCAATCGAATCACAATTTATCACTCTAAAAAATACTGTGGCAGATTATCGACAATTTCAGCTGAAAATTGAATAAAAAAATGGGCAGTTTTACTGCCCTTGAACATTAACTTGGATTAAAGCCCAATTCAGCCCGCCATTTATTCAGCAGTTCGGTCGTATCATCATCATTGGGATGAAATTTCGGTCTTAAGAAAGACAGCAATGTTGGAATCTGACGTGTCATAAAGCCTTTATAACCATACATAAACTTCAGCATGTACTTGGTATCACGCCAGGTCAGTTTGCCATCTACCTGCAGTAATTTTGCAGTGAAATAAGATTGGGTGATAAAGATCAGGCCCATGGCAATCACCAAAGCCAATGAACGCATGAAATAGGCTTTAGCACCCTGACCATACATCGACTCATACACATCAAAAGCGACGGCTTTATGCTCATTTTCCTCTACCGCATGCCACATCCATAAATGGTACATGGTCTCATCCATAAACATGGCCTGGATATCCGGATTACTCAATAACTCTTCGGCAATGGTCGAGGTAAAGTGTTCTAAGGCACAAGTCCCGGTCAAACTGATCATTTCTTTAGTGAAACCAAAAGGTTTCAGGAGTCTAGAGGTTATTCCAATGGTTCGGTTAATCAAACGGCCGGTTTGTGCTTCCATTTTACGGACATTGTATCCATAGGCCTGGGCAGATGCATTGAAAGCCAAATGCTCTTTTGAATGCATCGCTTCCTGACCAATGAAAGCACTGATTTCTCTCTGCAATCTCGGGTCAGCCAGTTTGGGATCATTACGGACTGCACGGGTACTATTTACAAAGAATTGCTCACCTTCTGGAAATAGTGCTGAAAGCGCAGTCATAAAATGGGTTAAGGCAGCATCTCCATTGGCCCAGTAGCGTGGTACTTCACCAAATTCAAAATCCATTCGGCGTACAGGGAAACTGGCGCCAGCTCGGTTTGAAATATTGACTTTAGCATTCATACCCTTTTCTCCTATCCGTGAATATTCTTGATAAATCATGCTGAATAGTTCATTTATACGCCCTTTTCAGTCGTTCTCATAAGTGCAGATAAGGTCAGAAAAACATCATATTAGGACATGTCGCCACACTAAAAATCATCTATGAAATGAAGGCTAAAAAATAAAAAAAGGGCAATTTTAATTGCCCTTTTTAAACCCTTCACTTCAAAATGAAAAGTTAGAAACCAAGTTTTGCTTTCCAGTCTTTTAACAGCTGAACTGTATCCAGATCATTAGGATGGAAACCAGGTTTAAAATAAGCCAGCATCTCCCCCGCCATGCCGGTAATAATGCCTTTTGAAGGGCTATAACCATATTTATAAATCATGGCCAATTCTTTAAAGTTCAGCTTCTTGTCCTGTTGCAACAAACGTAAAGTGAAATAAGACTGGAGGATAAAAATCAAGGCCATGGCAAATACCAGCGCAGAGGTACGCAAGCTATAGGCTTTTAAACCTTTACCAAATACTGCTTCATAAACATCATAAGCCACGGCTTTATGTTCATTTTCCTCGACTGCATGCCAGAACCACATATAGGACATGGTGTCATCGGTCATTAAGTCCTGAATATGCGGGTTACGTAATAATTCAGAAGCAATGGTCGCCGTAAAATGTTCTAAGGCTGTGGTTGCGGTGAGATTGACCATTTCTCGGGTCATACCTAAGGGTTTGACCACCTTAGAGAAGTTGCTTAATGCAAACTGGATATAACGCCCCGTGATCCGTTCTAACGTTCTGACATCATGACCATATTTCTGGGCTGAGGCATTAAAGTTAACATGCTCTTGCGTATGCATGGCTTCCTGACCAATAAAGGCACTGATTTCTTTTTGTAGCTCTTCATTGTCTTTAATCGCCGGGTAATAACGAACCGCACGCACTGCATCAATAAATAATTTTTCACCATCTGGGAACAGCGCAGATAAACCTGTCATGAAGTGGGTTAAACCTGCCGAACCATTCATCCAGTATTCAGGGACCTGATCAAAATCAAAGTTCATACGACGGACTGGGAAGCTTGCACCCGCACGATTTGAAATATTTACTTTAGCATTCATGCTGCCAACTCCTTTTCAGTGGAACTTTCCACTGAGCACTTTTGTCTGTTTCTTGCGTTTTATATTACGTGGTTATGCAAATCAATTAAGTGCAGTTTGGGACAGCAAGCTATCAGTTTAGGACACTCTTACCAATGGATTGTCTAACAATAAACAAAAAAAACACCCCAATGGGGTGTTTTTTTTATCACTCTAGGCGATTATGCAGTTACTTTAGCAACAACACCAGCACCTACAGTACGACCACCTTCACGGATCGCAAAACGTAGACCTGGGTCCATTGCGATCGGGTGGATTAACTCTACTGACATTTCTACGTTGTCACCAGGCATTACCATTTCTACGCCATCTTGTAATTTGATCGCGCCAGTTACGTCAGTTGTACGGAAGTAGAACTGTGGACGGTAACCGTTAAGGAATGGAGTGTGACGACCACCTTCTTCTTTAGAAAGTACGTATACTTCTGCATCGAATTTAGTGTGCGGCTTGATTGTACCTGGTTTAGCAAGTACTTGACCACGTTGTACGTCTTCACGCTTAGTACCACGAAGCAAGATACCACAGTTCTCACCTGCACGGCCTTCGTCAAGAAGTTTACGGAACATTTCTACGCCAGTTACAGTTGTTTTAACTGTATCTTTAATACCAACGATCTCGACTTCTTCACCAACTTTAACGATACCAGCTTCTACACGGCCTGTTACTACAGTACCACGACCAGAAATTGAGAATACGTCTTCGATTGGCATCAAGAATGCTTTGTCGATTGCACGTTCTGGTTCTGGAATGTAAGAGTCAAGCGCTTCAACAAGAGCGATAACTGCTGATTCGCCATATTGACCAGCATCACCTTCCAACGCTTTAAGCGCTGAACCACGGATAACTGGAGTTCATCACCGGGAAGTCATAAGTAGAAAGAAGTTCACGAACTTCCATTTCTACTAATTCAAGTAATTCTTCGTCATCAACAAGGTCACACTTGTTCAAGAATACAACGATGTAAGGTACCCAACCTGACGTGAAAGAAGGATGTGTTCACGAGTTTGTGGCATTGGACCATCAGTCGCAGCACATACAAGGATCGCGCCGTCCATCTGAGCAGCACCAGTAATCATGTTTTTAACATAATCGGCGTGGCCCGGGCAGTCTACGTGAGCGTAGTGACGGATTGGAGAATCGTATTCTACGTGTGATGTATTAATTGTAATACCACGTGCTTTTTCTTCAGGAGCTGAGTCGATTTGTGAGTAATCTTTCGCTTCACCGCCGTAAGTTTTTGCACAGATCGTTGCAATCGCAGCAGTTAAAGTTGTTTTACCATGGTCAACGTGACCAATTGTACCCACGTTTACGTGTGGTTTGTTACGTTCAAACTTGGCTTTAGCCAT
>NZ_AMZS01000071.1:0-3564 GCF_000314615.1 Acinetobacter sp. WC-323 | reverse complement strand
CACAAACAGGTTTGCAGTTTGACCTTTCCACATCTCAGGGAAAGCTCATGGCTTCTGTGATGTCTGCATTAGCAGAGTTTGAGGGAGATTTACTACGTGAACGTGTGCGCTCTGGTGTAGCAGCGGCACAAGCGCGGGGCGTTGTGTTTGGTCGTCGTCCTGGTCAACGTACCAAGTCAGATCGTCTGGCACCTAAAGTGTTGGAGTTGGTGTCTGCTGGACACTCTTATCGACAAGTCGGTCGGCTGGTCAATCTAAGCAAAAATACCGTGTTGGATATCGTTAAAAGAAGTCGGAGTGAAAATCCTTAGCGTGCTATATTTTCCGTTTCCTGAGACGACCCCGAAAAGGCCTTGGGCTTTGACCGAGAAATTGGACTAATCGACTCCACATATCCCACCACATGCTTGACGACTGCATCATCATAACCACCCAAAAATCTTTCGACATAAAACTCGTTAAAGTTTATGTACTTGAAGGCCTTAGACATGGACAGAATAAAGGTATTCAGGCATTCCTCATCATCAAAATCAACCTCCATTTCCAAGCTTAAGCAAATAAAGGCTTTATAGACAATTTGTAGCCGATCATAGCCCTTGATACCACTGCCGAACTTGCCGACCGTTTCGGTGGTCGCCACGGGGAAATTGGCGATCAAGAACTCAATACTACGGCGTACCCGGGTGAAGTCCTTGAAACTAATCTTTCGATGATGAATCTGCATGCGGCTTTCATGAATTTCATACACAATTGAAAACCATGCAAGAAAAGAAGTAATCTGAAAACTCTGATCCTTATAAAAATATAAGTATGGATGTAAGCCCAAACTCGGAACCCCAGCATTTTTTACAGGCGTCGCTATTCTGCAAAGAATGGTCAACAGATGCGACATTAGGTTTTCAACGCGCTCCCCCTGATTCAGACTCATAATATTATGAATCTGATCACCCGCAATGATATTCATCAGCTCATTGACCAGGCCAATTTTTTTGCCATGACTCATTTCATTGTCTAATAAAATGGTCGAAAAAAGTAACTGGTGGATCCTCTCCCCTAACTCAATCAACTCATTTAAACGTGTATATTGGAGCTCTTCTAGGTTAGATTTATTGTCATTGATATAACAACAGGCATAGATCGCATAATACGCGTCACTACCGCGATTTCTTAGGTGATATTCCTCATATTTATCTAAACGTTTAGTATCTGAGTTAATAGATTGAAATACCCGTCGCGCATCTTCCGGAGTCCCCAGTACCTGCCGGAAACTGATTTTAATATCGCCTAATTTCGATTTTTTTTTCTGCAAATTCGGCATCAGTACAAATTTTTTGAAAATCAGCAAGATCTCCTAAATAATTGCGGAGGTAACGAATATCTTGTTTTTGTTGATCATTGAAATTAGGTGCTTGAGGGACTTGCTCATCCGCAAAATATCTATTGATCCACGCATAGATACAGGAAAGACGATGTGCTCCATCAATAATGTAAATATTGCTGTGTATATCTTTCCAATACAAAATGCATAAATTGATGTTTTGATCTTCTGTGCAATCCTCAATAAAGTTTGCAATTTCTTGCACGCTCCAACATTCCGTAGAACGCTGGTTATCCGCCTTAAATAAACATTTGATGATTGGATGCTTTTCAAAATCAGTCAGTGTCACTTCAAAATTGTCACGCTGCATTGAAGGTGACATTTCTTCTGGCAACATGACTTTACGCTGAATAATATTGGTCAATAGTCGTGTAGAACCCATTTCTTATTCTCTCCAGGCAACACTTTCCTACTTTCGCTCAAGTACGAAATTTGAAAATGTATATAGTTCGATTTGGTTAAAGCTGTGAATTAAATGACCGTCAATATCCAGTCAGCGCTAACAAAAGAGACCTAAGAGAAATGGGGGGATTAGAGAACGTAATAAATCATAAAAAAGCCCCGATTGGAGAAAAGGGGCTTTAAAGATTGTATTATACCATTGAAAAATAAAGAAAAAAATATAAGAATTTCGTATAAGGTGTATTATGTTAATTTTAGGAAAGGCTCTAGACTAGTAGAATGATTATGTTAGTCTAGAGCCATATAATTAACATTATTGAAGTATTTTACATGGCAATTTTTCGACATTCTTCTGCACACTGACGGCAAGCCTCAGCACATTTTTTACAATAATCATGTGAATGTTTTTCACACTCTTCCGCACAATATTCACAGATCTTAGCACAAAGCTCACAAATCTCTTTGAGGAAAGGTGAGTTATGTTGTTGCATACGCACACATAACTGACAAATATCTGCACATTCTAGACAACGTTGAATACATTCACGCATCATCTCTAAATCTTTTTCTTTTAAACAAGAAGTTGCACATTCAGTACAAATAAGTGAACAGTTTGTACATGCAGAAATACACTTTGAAAATTCCGTATTAATCATTTTTTACTCTCAACTTATATAATCAAAGAAATAATTAAAACATAATTTTTTTCTACTAATTATTTTAAATTATTAGTAAATGTAATACATAATGTTAATTTATATGAATAATGTTAATTTTAACTAAATCTTATTTATATTCCAAATGGCTTTGTTGCACAAAGATTTGAAAGGCAAAGCGCCCCTAATTGAGCCAAATTTAAGGCGTAACTTGGGTAAGTGGTCGACCTAATTCCGTAAATCTGTTGAGGACTGCTACACGTGCATGAACCTCATTGACTTGGCTATCAAAGCTCCTTGCACTGAGTTTATCTCTTAATAATTTGATGCAGTGCATTTTAGTCTCAACCAAACTTCGGCGATGATAGCCTGACCATTTTTTCCATAGTGTCCTACCTAAACGTTTAATTGTTCGAAGTAATTCATTTCGCTCTAGCGAGCTACTCTTTGTATCTTTCCATGGTTTCGCATTTTTTCTAGGTGGAATCACCGCATGTGCTTGCCGATCTGCAATGACCTGACGGCATTGCTTGGTGTCATAAGCTCCATCGGTATAAACAGAGTCAATCTGCTCATCTTGTGGAATCTGATTAAGTAAATCACCAAGCACCTGTGAATCACAGACATTATTGGTTGTGAGCTGAATAGCGCGTATTTGTAGGGTTTTGGCATCTATACCAATATGTAGTTTACGCCATTGGCGACGATATTCAGCTCCATGTTTCTTGCGTTTCCATTCGCCCTCACCTAGAAACTTCATCCCTGTAGAGTCTACGAGTAGATGCAGCCCATCGCTACTTTTTTGGTAGCTGATTGCAATATCAATATGCTTTTGTCTTCTACAAAGCGTACTGTAATCTGGTGCGGTCCAATTTAATCCGCAAAGTTTAATCAGACTTTGCACAAAGCCAGTGACCATACGTAAAGATAGACGGAATAAGGATTTAATCATTAAGCAGCATTGGATGGCTGCGTCGGAGTAGGTTTGATTTCGCCCTTGTTTGCCTTTTGATGGAGCATACCATTGCGTAGCAGGATCAAACCAAAGGGCAATATTTCCGCGATTAATGAGTGCTCGGTTATATGCGGGCCAATTGGTTGTGCGGTAGATTTTGTGTGTAGGCTTCT
>NZ_AMZS01000070.1:0-98865 GCF_000314615.1 Acinetobacter sp. WC-323 | reverse complement strand
AGAAGCCTACACACAAAATCTACCGCACAACCAATTGGCCCGCATATAACCGAGCACTCATTAATCGCGGAAATATTGCCCTTTGGTTTGATCCTGCTACGCAATGGTATGCTCCATCAAAAGGCAAACAAGGGCGAAATCAAACCTACTCCGACGCAGCCATCCAATGCTGCTTAATGATTAAATCCTTATTCCGTCTATCTTTACGTATGGTCACTGGCTTTGTGCAAAGTCTGATTAAACTTTGCGGATTAAATTGGACCGCACCAGATTACAGTACGCTTTGTAGAAGACAAAAGCATATTGATATTGCAATCAGCTACCAAAAAAGTAGCGATGGGCTGCATCTACTCGTAGACTCTACAGGGATGAAGTTTCTAGGTGAGGGCGAATGGAAACGCAAGAAACATGGAGCTGAATATCGTCGCCAATGGCGTAAACTACATATTGGTATAGATGCCAAAACCCTACAAATACGCGCTATTCAGCTCACAACCAATAATGTCTGTGATTCACAGGTGCTTGGTGATTTACTTAATCAGATTCCACAAGATGAGCAGATTGACTCTGTTTATACCGATGGAGCTTATGACACCAAGCAATGCCGTCAGGTCATTGCAGATCGGCAAGCACATGCGGTGATTCCACCTAGAAAAAATGCGAAACCATGGAAAGATACAAAGAGTAGCTCGCTAGAGCGAAATGAATTACTTCGAACAATTAAACGTTTAGGTAGGACACTATGGAAAAAATGGTCAGGCTATCATCGCCGAAGTTTGGTTGAGACTAAAATGCACTGCATCAAATTATTAAGAGATAAACTCAGTGCAAGGAGCTTTGATAGCCAAGTCAATGAGGTTCATGCACGTGTAGCAGTCCTCAACAGATTTACGGAATTAGGTCGACCACTTACCCAAGTTACGCCTTAAATTTGGCTCAATTAGGGGCGCTTTGCCTTTCAAATCTTTGTGCAACAAAGCCATTTTAAGGCTAAATTTAATGTGTACTTATGTGTTTTTCTTTGTATAGGAGAAATTATATTTTGGTTCTTGTTTTTTAAAATAGGTGGTTCTGATTTCTATAAAAGACCAACTTTTGTTAGTGTGATGATTAGTTCACTTATATTTACTCTAACTTTTCCTCGGTATCTATCATGGTTGCAAAGAATAGATGTCAATAAATGGGTCGCTCCATTTTTTTTAAAACAAGAGCGAATTATCTCTAAGATGTTATCTTGGATAGCAATGGTACTGGGTGGTTTATTTATATTTCTGTTCTATTTGTGTATTTAATTTAATAGTTAAATCTGTAAATTCTTGGAAAATCCCCAGCATTTCTTATAAATTAAATTTTGAGATAACTCATCATTCCAATTTCAGCAAAGCTTAGCAAATAATAATATTTTATGTGAATTTTCAACCAGATTAGACTCATCCAAAGATAAATAACAACAATGTATTTATCAAAAGAATCAATTTTTCATTCGGATGTTTTCTTTGGATTGGCAGTATATACAGAGTGTGCTGCCGCAGTTCTATGCGGCCACCCTCATGACCTTAAAAATCTCCTTTATCGGTATTGTACTCTCTATTCTGCTTGGGCTGATCTGTAGCATCATCAGCACATATCAGGTTCGGATACTCAATAAAATTGTCAAAGTCTATATCGAGGTTTCCCGCAATACCCCTTTGCTCATTCAGCTATTTTTTCTCTACTACGGTTTGCCCAAGATTGGCATCAAACTGGATGGTTTTAGCTGTGGTGTGATTGGCCTGACTTTTCTTGGCGGTAGCTACATGGCAGAAGCTTTCCGTGCGGGTTTACAGTCCGTTGCGCAAGGGCAAATTGATTCGGCCAGAAGTGTAGGATTAAACGCCGTGCAAGTCTTTAAATATGTGGTATTTCCCCAAGCGTTATCGCTGTCCATTCCTGCCATTGGCGCAAACTGTTTATTCCTGATTAAAGAAAGCTCGGTCTTGAGTGCAATAGCAGTGGTAGAACTGCTGTTTGTGACCAAAGACCTCATCGGAATGGATTACAAAACTACCGACGCTTTATTTCTGTTAATCGTGGCTTATCTGATGATTTTGCTACCAGTTTCAGCGCTGACCAGTTATCTGGAATATCGCAGTCGCAAGGTGAGCCATGGGACTTGAGTATTTATTTCAGCCGAGCCATGTCGAACGTTTGCTGTATGGCTTGTTGCAAACCATTGAAATTGCCTTTTTATCGGTATTTTTATCTGCCATTTTCGGTACCATTTTTGGGGTGATCATGACCTCCAGAAATTTGCTGGTCAAGATCCTGTGCCGTTTCTATCTGGAAACCATTCGGATTGTGCCGATTCTGGTACTGTTATTTGTGTTCTATTTTGGTCTGGCGACATGGTTTAACTGGCAGTTGTCATCGTTTTGGGTCTGTATTTTTGTCTTTACCTTATGGGGAACTGCGGAAATGGGAGATCTGGTTCGTGCTTCCATCACTTCGATCGATCAGCATCAACGTGATACAGCTTATGCCGTAGGTCTAAATCATGTACAAACTCTGGTTTATGTGATTTTCCCGCAAAGCCTAAAACGGGTTACCCCGGGCGCACTGAATTTGTTTACTCGAATGATCAAAACCAGCTCTCTGGCAGTATTGATCGGTATGGTGGAAGTCCTGAAAGTGGGGCAGCAGATTATTGAAAATTCATTATTGACGGTTCCTAGCGCATCGTTATGGATCTACGGTTTTATCTTTCTTCTTTATTTCCTGATTTGTTATCCATTATCGCTTTTAGCAGCGCATTTAGAAAAAGTGTGGGAAAACGCATGACTTTGTTATCTATACGGCATTTACATAAATTTTATAAGCAAAGTCAGGTATTGCATGGCATTGATCTGAATGTGCAACAAGGTGAAGTGGTGGTGATTCTGGGGCCATCCGGTTGTGGAAAGAGCACCTTGTTGCGCTGTATCAATGGGCTGGAACCGATTCAGCAGGGAGAAATTCAGCTCAAAGATGTGGGCGTGCTTGGGCAGGACTTGCCTTGGGATCGCGTACGTCAGCAGATTGGCATGGTGTTTCAGAACTATGAACTGTTCAAGCATATGAATGTGATTGATAACATTCTGCTGGGTCCGCTAAAAGCACAAAAACGCCAACGTGAAGAAGTGGAACAACTGGCAGATCAGTTATTGCAGCGCGTGGGCTTACTGGATCGTAAATATGATTATCCATCTAATCTATCAGGTGGGCAGAAACAGCGGATTGCCATTGTCCGTGCCTTGGTAATGCAGCCCAAAGTCATTTTACTGGATGAAATTACTGCGGCCTTAGACCCGGAAATGGTACGCGAAGTACTGGATGTGGTACTGAAACTGGCACAAGAGGGCATGACCATGCTGATTGTTACGCATGAAATGGGCTTTGCCCGCAAAGTGGCAGATCGCATTATTTTTATGGACAAGGGCCAGATTATTGAGCAAAGCACCCCTGAGGATTTTTTTCAGCATCCGCAGACGGAACGGGCCAAAACTTTTTTAAATATTTTGAATTATTAAAAGCAAGCAGAGGACGTGATGAGATTACATTTAGTCGCCGGACGATCTGGCAATACATCGAAAATAAAAACAGTAAGGCTTGGCATGAGCTGTGTGCTGGTGGCAGGCATATTAACAGGGTGTAATCAACCGGCTTCATCAGAACCCAAAACGAGTACAGCAGACAGCTCCTTGGAGCAGATCAAGAAAAATGACGTGCTACGGGTGGGGGTGTTCGCAGATAACCCACCGTTTGGTTATGTGGACAGTGCAGGAAAAAATCAGGGCTTTGATGTCGCCTTGGCGAAGCGTGTGACCAAAGATTTGCTCGGAGATGAAAATAAAATCCAGTTTGTCGTCACAGAGGCAGCCAACCGGGTTGAATTTTTAAAGTCAGACAAAGTCGATGTAGTCTTTGCCAGCTTCTCTGTGACACCCGAACGTCAACAGGTGGTGGATTTTTCCCAACCTTATTTAAAGGCATCACTAGGCATTGTTTCACCTAAAGCCAAAGCCATTACCGATGTAAAAAGTCTGGAAGGTAAAACTTTAATTGTGAATAAAGGTTCAAGCTCGGACAGCTATTTCACTAAAAACTATCCGAAAGTGAATTTGTTGAAGTTTGAACAAAATACCGATGCGTTTAATGCACTCACCGATGGTCGGGGTGATGCGATTTCCCAAGACAGTACCTATGCTTTGGCATGGGCTGCCAAGAATCCGGATTATGTGGTCGGCATTCCACAGATTGGCAATGAAGATTTTATTGCCGCAGGCGTGAAAAAAGGCAATACCCAATTGCTGCACTGGCTCAATGATGAAATCAAACAACTACGCAGCACGGGGGAAGTTCAAAAGATTTATGACCAAACCTTAAAGCCGATATACGGTAAAAAAGTAAATCCTAATATCTTTTTAGATGTCGATTTAGCGAAGCAATAACATAAATGAAAAGGTTAAAAATAGAGGTAACGATATGCAGACAATAACATTCTCAAATATTCAAAAACTGTTGCTGGCTTCTGTATTCAGTCTGGGTCTCACCGCATGTAACAAGACGCCACAGTCAGCAGAAAAATCAGCGGATAGCTCAGCTCAGGTTTCCAGTATCGAACAGATCAAGAAAAATGGTGTGGTACGTATTGGGGTGTTTAGCGATAAGCCGCCTTTTGGTTATCTGGATGCGCAAGGTAAAAACCAGGGTTTTGATGTGGAAATTGCCAAGCATGTGGCCAAGGATTTATTGGGAGATGAAAACAAGGTTCAGTTTGTGCTTACAGAAGCTGCCAATCGTGTTGAATATTTGAAAGCCAATAAAGTCGATATTATTTTTGCCAATTTCACCGTGACCCCTGAACGTAAGCAAGTGGTGGATTTTGCCAAGCCTTATTTAAAAGTCGCCTTAGGTGTGGTGTCTCCAAAAAATAAACCGATTACGGATATTGCTCAATTAAAGGATCAGACTTTATTGGTGAATAAGGGCACCACAGCGGACTCTTTTTTTAGCAAACAACATCCTGAAATTAAGCTGCAAAAATATGAGCAAAATACCGAAACCTTTGATGCGCTAAAAGATGGTCGCGGTGCTGCTCTGGCCCATGACAATCTATTGGTACTGGCCTGGGCGAAAGAAAATCCAAATTACACCGTCGGCATTACCAATCTGGGTGAGCAAGATTTAATTGCACCTGCTGTACAAAAGGGCAATAAAGAATTGCTGGATTGGTTAAACCAGGATTTAGAAAAGTTGGCTAAAGAGGGGGTTATTCATCAAGCTTATGAAAAAACTTTAAAACCTGTTTATGGTGAGGGTATCCCTGCCAAAGATTTGATTATTGAATGATTTAAATTACCTTCAATGCTATAAAAATATATGTTTTAAGTGCTTATATATTAAGCGCCATTTTTTTGGTAAATCATTTAAAATGCCCTGGCTTTTTTGCTGGGGCTTTTTCTTTAATATTTTTTATTCTTCAGTATGAAGGGATAATGATATTTTAAAAAGTTGTCATATTTTTATCATTATAAATAATAGAGTCGTACTCACTTTATCAGTACGCTGCGGAATAATATAGATGTTCAATCGATTGTCTGTACCTGAAAACCTTCCCTGTAGATTAACGGATGCCTTTTACCGCATTCATCAATATTTACCAAAAGGAAATGTAAAACAGCAGGTTAAGCTGGATGATGCGCTTAATCAGATCAATACCGATGATCTGTATGCATTACAGGATTTTCCCCTGCATAATTTTTCTGCCTATGAAGGCTGGGGCATTGATTCGAATATCACTCAGCAGGTTAGTTCAAAAAATCTGGTGATAGAAAGAGATTTGTATTTCTGGACACAGCAGTTATATCACTCTATTAATCCTTATAAACTCGATCTGGACAGATACATAATCAAGATCCCTAAATTTACCAGACTTCCTGAAGGGGTAGATACTATTATTTTAGAACAGGATAAGCGCTTAGATTTCTCTGGTAAGAGCAGCGGTGTAAAAATAAAAAAAACAATTGCGCCGATACAAGGTGTTATTCAACAAGGCAGTGTGTTTAAACAAGGCGATTTAATCCTTGCAAAAAACCAGAAAATTACACCTGAACGCTTAGTCGCACTCAGACGTGCGGGTATTACAGAGCTTTCTATTTGTCGACACCCTAAAATCCTGATTGTTAATATGTTTCCTTTCGATCAAGCGGGGGAAGTCAGTGAAGAATGCTTATACCTCAAAGATTTGTTAAAAACATGGGGGTATGGCGAGGTTGAGATTAAACCGCATAAACCGGCACGTTATGACGGGGCATTTAATTATCATCAAGAAGCTGGGCATCCCGCATTAGATGGAAGCTTGACTTCCGCTTGGGACGAATATCATCAGTTTTTTGATGAGCAAATTCCTGAGTTTGACATTATTTTATGCTGGTCATCTTTAAATCATTATGGTTCTGGATTAGGGCTTTCAAAGCTGGCTAACTTTTATCAAGGCAATGGTGATGGTCCCGTTACGACCTGTTGTGTGCCAGCCAGTGAATTCCGGATTTTTCAGAGTAATGACCGAAGCCCTAGACTCACTCAGGTCGTAAACCGTTATGGTGAACGTGGGCAGTTAAGGGAAATACGTACCGAGATCACTGAAGATCGAACGACAATTATCAGCCTGCCAGGCAAAATGCATGATGTTGCGTTGTTGATGCACGTATTTGTGAAATATATTTTAAATAAGCATGATCCTGATTTTTTTGAGAATTTGTACTTGCAAGGCAGGATCGACCAGCAGCTTGAGCCTGATCCAAAATATAGAACATTATTATGGGGACGCTACCAGTTTGAAGCAGATGGTCAATATTCGCTACAGGTCATTCCACAACAAGCTTTTCAGATTGATGGTTTTGCTGCTGCCAATTGCATTATCATTGTTCCATTTGCAGAGCCGCCGATTCAGTCTGGTGAAGCCGTGTATTTTATTAAAATAGATTAGGTCTGAATCACTTTAATGTTTTACAGGTCAGACAACAGTCGAGAGTGGCTGTTGTCTGATAGGGAAGATAAAAATTACTTTTTAGTGTTGGGTAATAACGCAGTCATAAAGCCTAACAAAGGTAGGAAAGAACAAAGTTTATAGACCCAGACAATGCCATGTGTATCCGCCAAATGGCCTAAACCTGCTGCGCCAATTCCGCCAATGCCAAACATCAGTCCAAACATTAAGCCTGCGACCATGCCCACTCGGCCGGGTACCGCTTCCTGTGCATAGACCACCAACGCAGAGAAAGCAGAAGACATCACTAGACCAATGATAATCACCAGAATGGCAGTTGCCGTTAGGCCGACATAAGGCAGCATCAGGGCAAATGGCGCAATCCCCAGGAAAGACACCCAAACTACAGCTTTACGTCCGATACGGTCACCGACTGGACCACCTGCAAAAGTACCGAGTGCAACAGCACCTAAAAATATAAACAGGTAGAGCTGAGAGGTTTGAATTGAAACATTAAATCTTTCAATGAGGTAAAAGGTAAAATAATTGGTAATGGCTGCGATATAAATAAACTTGGCAAATAGTAAAATACAGATCACTGCCATGGCCTGAATCACCTGTTGACGCGTCAAGGTCGACATAGCACGTTGACTGGCGAGGCGTTGTACTGGTGCTTGTTTAACCAGCCATTTGGTTACGCGTAACAACACGAAAATAGCTAAAGCAGCGACTAAAACAAATAAGCCAATTGCACCTTGTCCGTGAGGAATAATCACGGCAGCAGCGACTAAGGGGCCAAGGGCTGAACCGGTATTTCCGCCAACCTGAAACATGGATTGCGCCGTACCAAAACGGCCACCCGAAGCCGTGCGCGCAATACGAGAAGCTTCAGGGTGAAAGGTGGATGAACCCACCCCAATCAGTGCCGCAGCAAAAAGTAGGCTGTGATAACTGCCTGCTGTTGCCATCAGTCCAATGCCAATGAGCGTGGCAAACATCCCGGCAGGGAGTAAATATGGTTTAGGATGTTTATCGGTATATAGGCCGATCCACGGTTGTAATAATGAGGCCGTGATTTGATAAACCAAAGCAATCCAGCCAATCTGCGCAAAACTCAATGAAAATTCTGCTTTGAGCAGGGGATAACTTGCAGTCACCACCGCCTGAATCGAGTCATTTAAGAGATGGGCAAATGCGACTGCACCGACAATACCTAACACGAATTTTTGTGGTTGATCCTGTGGTGGACATTGCGCTTGTGGACCTGTGTTCTCAAGCGTCCCTGTATGATTTGCCATGCGTGCTCCAACATGCTGTTTTAGCTTAAATCGTGCTATTGAAGAAGGTTTGTTTTTCAGCATTTATATCCTAAACTGAACTGAAAGCGGCCCACAATCATATTTGGGACATATAGTATCGAGTTCAGGCCATTTTGAAGGACCAAGGCAATGCGTAATATTCAGGTCAACGATTTTGAAGATGTCGCCCGTAATGTGATGGCGACGGGCAATGATTATGTGGATGGCCAAATTCTGGCAAGCCATCGTCATGCCCGGGGACAATGCCTGTATGCGATCACAGGGGTATTAACCGTCACGACCAGTAAAGGCAGCTGGGTGGTGCCGCCAAAACGGGCACTCTGGATTCCCGCTGGAATTGACCACGAGGTACACATGGGGGGACTCACCAAAACACGCAGCGCTTATATACTTCCAGACATTGCAAGCAAGGCAGGCTTGCCTGGTGATTGTGCGGTGATCAATGTATCGCCGTTATTACATGAACTGTTATCTAGCGCTGTAGATTTGCCTGCTGAATATGAACTGGGCGGGCGGGATGACTATTTGATGCAACTGATTATTGCAGAAATTGCCTTGATGCCTGAATTGCCGTTGAATGCACCTTTGCCACAAGAGCCACGTCTGGCAGCATTATGTCTGCAACTATTAAAAGCACCGAGCTTAGATCATGATCTGGATGAGATAGCCGAACGGGTCGGGATGAGCCGTCGTAATTTCACCCGAATTTTTCGGCAACAGACGGGGATGAGTTTTAGCCATTGGCGGCAACAGGCTTGTTTACTCAATGCCTTGACGCGTATGGAGCTGGGACAGTCGATTACCGAGGTGGCAATTGCGCTTGGTTATAGCAGTAGCAGTGCATTCACAGCAGCATTTAAACGTTCTTTAGGACAGGCACCACGCTTTTATATACAGGCCAAATGATCAGGCCGGATGTGTTAATGTATAGGGGCTGGGTTGACTCAATGCATGAGCCTTCCTCTGGATTCACGAAAACAATATAAATGATAAAACTATGCTTTCATTATTAAAAGCTTTGGCCTTGTCTCATCAAGGTCTGCACAAAAATGACATATTCGGTGAGGGATTATCCGGAACCCTGAACGCGATTGAACATCTGGGTTATGTGCAAATTGATACCATTTCAGTGGTTGAGCGTGCCCATCACCATGTCTTGTGGAGTCGGGTGCCTGATTATCAGCTGGATCATTTAAATCAGCTGGTGCAACAGCAACAGATTTTTGAACACTGGGCGCATGCAGCTTCTTATCTGCCGATGCGGGATTATCGTTATGCCATACCGTTGATGAATGCAATCCGAAATGGCGAAAGCCGCTATTTCAGAGCAGATCAGCGTTTGATGAATGAAATTCTGGCACGGGTCAGGGCAGAAGGTAAAATTCAGCTCCGACAGATGGAAAAGCAAACGCGGGAAGGTTCCGCTGGCTGGTGGAATGCCGGACCAAGCCGGAAAGCGCTTGAACAGTTATTTATGCAAGGCGACCTGATGATCTGTGAGCGTAACGGGATGGAGAAAGTCTATGACCTGACGGAGCGCTGTATACCTCAGGGCATCGATCTCAGCACACCGACCTTGCATGAATATGCCGATTATCTATTACAAATGAATATACGGGCCCATGGCGTATTTACATGGAAACAGTTATTACATTTAAAGGGAAAAGAGCTGCGTCATGTAATGCGTACTGTTCTGGATGACTATATTGATGCGGGCTTGGTGAAGGTTGTGCAACTCGAAAATGGACAGACGGTTTATGCTGCCAGCGCCATATTGGAACATCAGCCCATCATTCAGCCGGAACTAAAAATATTGTCTCCTTTTGATAATCTGGTGATTCATCGGGAGCGCTTGGATTGCTTATTTGACTTTAATTATCGCATTGAATGCTATGTCCCGGCAGCTAAAAGACAATATGGTTATTTTTGTTTACCGCTGTTGTATGCAGATCGCTTTGTGGGTCGTATCGATTGTAAAGTGCATCGTCGTGAAAAGCGACTGGAAGTCATTGCTCTGCATTTGGAAGATCAGAATATGCAGGATCGGGAGGCTTTTATCAACGCTTTAGAGCTGGAATTACAGCGTTTCGCTGAATTTAATCAGTGTACGGTGATTGATGTAGAAAGGATCCGCCATTTAATGCGTTAACACATGCAATTGATAGGTTTGCTTTTTTTAAACCTAGCCCTCGAGAGGACTAGGTTTACCTAAAAAGTTCAATCTTAGAGTGATCAATACTCTAACGTTTTGGGTAAGAAGAAGATGAATTCTCCTGCATGAATACAGAACAGATCAGTATATTCAAGCCATCAACGCGTATGTACGCTACCCCATGATGTTCAGTAGTATTCTCTTAAGAGTTCTGTGGATCATATTGTTTTTCCTTGATAAACAGTGCCGGAATCACACCACAGATCAGGTAGGCTGCACCCATGACCACAAAACCCAAACCGATCGAACCGCCAGAGGCTAAAAAGCCGATGGTTGCTGGCGCAATTGCGGCACCTAAACGACCGACATTGTACGCACCGCCAATCGCGGTACCACGGATAGCAGTCGCGAAACTCTCAGTCATATAGGTTGCATTTACGCCGTATGGGATGCCATATAAGAAGCCGAATGTGACCAGTAAAAACAGAATATTGTCTGGAGAGTTATAAAACACAATCAGCGGGAGAAAAATCGCAGTGCCAATTGCCCCAAAGGCATAGGTAAAACGGCGACCCAGTTTATCTGCCATCATACCTGCCAGTACTTTACCCAGAATCATGGCAGTATAAGTGCCGACCATATACGTGGTCATTTCCTTAAACTTCATGCCCAGTTCACTTTCCAGATAGGACGGCATCCAGTTATTTACGCCGTAATAACCGAACTGTAGGAAACCTGCGGTTAAAGCCCACAAAATAAACATGTTCCGATTGCGTTTATCTTGAAAGATCAGTTTGAAGGCAGAAGTTTTTTCGGTATTTGCTGGGGCATTTGACTGTTTTAAACGGGACTGCTGCCATGCTTCAGGTTCTGGAACAAGCAGATGCATCAATACGGCAATCATGACCGGGACAATCGCGACATAAAACAGCATACGCCAGCCATGATCAGGAATAATCCAGCCAGCCAAAAGCGTTGCCACAATATATCCCACAGTCCAGCCAGCCTGTAAGGTGCCGAGTACAGTGGTACGATAACGGGTGGGAACATATTCTGCCATCAGGGTATTACAGGCAATATAAAGTGAACCCAGACCAAGTGAAGCAAAGAATCTTAATATTCCGAATTGCATAAAGCTTTGGGTAAAACCCAAGCCACACGTTAATAGCGAAAAGGTGAGAATAGAAATCACAACGATGCGGACGCGTCCGAATTTATCACATGCCCAGCCGCCAAAAATCCCGCCAATCGCCATACCTGCCAAGGTAAAACTCCCCAGCATTCCGGCCTGAACCGAGCTTAAGCCAAACTCTGCCTTGATACTGTTTAAGCTATAAGACAGCAGCATCAGATCGGCGCCATCGACCAGTAGAGCCAGAAAGGCAAAAATAAAAGCAATTTTCCAGGTGCGGGCCTGTACAGCGGAAACGGGTAAATTGTCGTGTGTAGCCATAATCCATTACCTACATTTGATTTTTTAAAGCACCTTAAGTCGTTTAAAGTGCTGGGGAGTTGATTAAGACGCCGCCCGGATCATGTTTCGGGCAATAATCATTTGTTGAATTTGCGTGGTACCTTCATATAAACGGAACAGGCGGACATCACGGTAAAAGCGTTCGATGGCATACTCACTGATGTAGCCGGCGCCGCCATGAATCTGTACACAACGATCCGCCACGCGACCGCACATTTCAGTGGCAAACATTTTGGCGCAAGAGGCTTCTGTACTGACGTTTTGCCCGTGATCGCGTAAGCGTGCTGCATCCAGCACCATACATCGGGCTGCATAAATTTCGGCTTTAGAGTCAGCCAGCATGGCTTGAATCAGTTGAAATTCGGCAATCGGCTGCCCAAACTGTTTACGCTCAATTGCGTAATTCAATGCATCATCCAGCATCCGTGTCGCTGCTCCGACACTGAGCGCTGCAATATGCAGTCGGCCTTTATCCAGAACTTTCATCGCCGTTTTAAAACCAACGCCTTCTACGCCACCAATCAATGCCGAAGCGGGTACGCGACAATTTTCAAAAATCACATCACAGGTATGTGCACCTTTTTGTCCCATCTTTTTATCGCGTTTACCGAGAGAAATCCCCGGGGTGCTGCTGTCCACAATAAAAGCAGAAATTCCACCTGCACCTTTAATATCCGGACTGGTTCGCGCCATCACTGTAAATACACCTGCATGCGGTGCATTGGTAATAAAGCGTTTGGTTCCATTTAAAACATAGCAATCGCCGTCTTTAACTGCAGTTGTTTTTAGGGCGGCAGCATCCGAGCCGGCCTCCGGTTCGGTCAAGCAAAAAGAGCCGATCACTTCACCGTGTGCTAAACGGGGTAAGAAAGAAGATTTTTGTGCTTCAGTCCCATCAATAATGAGTCCACTAGAACCAATGCCATTATTCGTTCCAATAAGAGAACGAAAGGCAGGAGAGGTACGACCAAGTTCGAAGGCGATATAGACTTCTTCTTCCATGGTCAGCCCAAGTCCGTCGTATTCTTCTGGAATGGTTAAACCGAATAATCCGAGAGCTTTCATTTGCTCAACGATATCTTCAGGAATTTCATCCGTTTCAGCGACTTCATTCTCATGAGGAATCAAAACACCTTCAACAAACTGCCGAATCATATCGACCAGCTGGTTCAGCGTTTCCTGATCACGAATCATAGTCATATCCTTTGTACATACAGCTAAAAACAGCCATACGGTGTTCGTAAAATCATCAATATTGATGTGATAGTAATCAAAGAAAAGCCGCAAAACAATATATTTTGAAAATAAATTTCGCAATGCGATATATTATTTGTATTTTGTTTTTTATAATCTGTTGATTTAATTCATCTATATTTATTGGAAATTAATCATATTTTTTAATGGAAAATTAGGGTTTGATTTTTTAAAAGCTTGTTTGTATATTAAAAATGTATATCGCTATGCGAAACTTTTGTTAAATAAGTTTTCATCTGGGAAATAAGCTGTCAATTGAAGGGATAAACATGGGTGCTTTAAATGGAATTCGTGTACTTGATTTGAGTCGGGTGCTGGCTGGACCGTGGTGTGGCCAAATACTTGCGGATCTGGGTGCAGAAGTGATCAAGGTAGAACGGCCAAAGCTTGGAGATGATACCCGATCTTGGGGACCACCCTGGATGAAGGATAATTCAGGACAAGACACGCAAGAGGCAGCTTATTATCAGTCGACCAACCGGAACAAGCTCTCGGTGGCGATTGATATTGCCAGCCCTGAAGGACAGGAGCTGATCAAGGCTTTAATTCAGGATAGCGATGTTGTCATTGAAAACTATAAGGCGGGTTCGCTAAAAAAATATGGTCTGGATTATGCCGCTTTATCTGCAATCAATCCTGGTCTGGTCTACTGTTCAATTACCGGTTTTGGGCAAAATGGCCCACGTGCAGAAGAGCCCGGTTATGATTTTATTATCCAGGGCATGGGCGGGTTAATGTCCATCACCGGTGAAAAGGATGATTTACCGGGTGGCGGTCCGCAAAAAGTCGGGGTGGCGTTTTCGGATCTGGCGACCGGGCTTTATTCAACCATTGCCATTCAAGCTGCGTTGCTTAACCGTCATGAGACAGGTTTGGGACAGTATATTGATATGGCGCTGCTTGACGTACAAATTGCCACCATGGCCAATCAGGGTATGAATTATCTTTCCTCAGGAAATATCCCCAAGCGTTATGGTAATGCACACGCCAATATCGTGCCTTATCAAGTGTTTAAAGCTGCTGATCGGGAGTTTATTATTGCCTGTGGCAATGATACCCAGTTTATTCAGTTGTGTAGCAGTATCGGTTTAGCTAATTTACCGAATGATCCCCGGTTTCGACGCAATGCCGACCGTATCCGCTATCGTGAGGAAATCATCGGAATTTTATCCAAACATTTTTTAAGCAAGAGTGCCGATGATTGGGTTGCTGCCATTCATGCCGCCAAAGTTCCGGTGGGTGTGATCAATAATCTGGAGCAGGCTTTTCAGGAGCCACAGGTGCAGGCAAGGGAAATGCTGGTTGAGATGCAGCATCCGCAATGCGAAAAGCTGACCGTGATTGGATCGCCGATTAAACTTTCAAGAACGCCAGTCGAGTATAAAACTGCACCGCCTTTATTGGGACAACATACCGATACGATTCTTAGCCGGATACTTTCACCGGAAAAACTGCAGCAACTCAAGCTGAAAGGAATTGTTGGATAAAGCATGTACCCATGTCAAAATGCATCTATATTTTGGCATGGGTAGTGGATGACTATTATTTTGCTTGCTTGGATAAAGCAGAAAATGCTTTTCACTGTTTATTATAGAAAAAATAGATTATAATTTTCGCAGTGCGAAATAAAGAAGTAGATTGGTAGAATCATGAATGATGCCGTAGATGCAGAACAGACAGAAAAATTATTAGCGCCTTTAAGGCATGAACTATTGCATCCGATTGAAGACATGCAGGATGAAAATGACCGTCAATTTATCACGGCTTTAGCCCGCGGTTTAGAACTTCTCCGTTGCTTTACCCCCAAGCATCAACATCTGGGCAATCAGGAACTGGCGCAGATGACGGGTTTACCCAAGCCAACCATTACCCGTTTGACCCATACCTTATCGCGTTTGGGCTATATCAAGCAGGTGCCAAATTCAAGTAAATTCCAGCTCTCGGTTGGGGTATTAGCTTTTGGTTATTCCATGCTGTCCAATGTGTCGATCCGCTCAATTGCACATCCTTATATGAAAAATCTGGCGGACTATGCCGGTGCTGCAGTTGCCATGGCTACACGTGATCGCCTGAATATGATCTATCTGGATGTGGTACAGGGTAAAGGCAATATGACCATGCGCCGTCAGGTGGGGACCTACTTACCCATTCATCTGAGTTCAATGGGACGTGCCTGTCTGGCTGCCATGCCAGAAGATGAACGGGAGTTTTTGCTGGATGCGATTCGTAGCAAGCATAAAGAGGACTGGATCAAGATTAACCGTGATCTGGATAAGGCCTTTAAGGATTATCAGGACTTTGGCTATTGTTTTTCCGTAGGTGAATGGCATAAGGATGTCAACTCGGTCGCTGTACCCTTGGTTCATGAACAGCATGGTTTGCTGGTGTTTAACTGTGGTGGGCCAAGCTTTATCATGAACCGTGAAAAACTTGAGGAAGATATTGCACCACGTTTATTACATATGGTGAATAATATCCGTACCGAGATTAGTTAAGTCTTATCGCTTTAAAAAAGCCAGCATCATTCACTATGCTGGCTTTTGGCATCCCGAATACAGAAAAATAAACATAAAACCGCAAAAACAAGTCCCAGAATACAAACGCCTGTCCAGCCAAAATGTTTCCAGGCATAGCTTCCTGCCGTAGTGCCGAGCGCTCCACCTGCAAAATACCCTGTCATATACAGCGCATTAAAGCGTGAACGTAATTCCTGATTCAGCTTGAATACAATGCTCTGGTTGGTGACATGAACAGCCGATAGTGCTGCGTAGAGCAGAAGTAAGCCAAGGACATAAAAGAGAAAATGATAGGGAAGCAGGAGAAAGAACAGCCAGCTTAAAATCAGGCCAAGACCACAATAAACCGAAATTTTATGGACATAGCCCTGATCAATAAACTTGCCTGAAAAATTCGCAATAAAGGTTCCCAGAATACCGACGAACCCAAATAAACCAATACTAAAATCACTAAAAAAATAGGGCGCAGGCGCTAACAGCAGCGACATGGTGGTAAAAATCAGGCTGACACAGGCAAAAGTACACCCCCCGATATAGGTGCGTGTTCTAAGGCGAGGACTATTGAGAAAAATCTGTGGCAGTGAACGTATGCTGGAAAGATAGTTCTCGGATTTGGTTGGGGGAAACAATCCAATATTACGGTACAGGATAATGGCAATGGCCAGTAACAGAAATCCACTCAGCAGGTAAATTACATGCCAGTCAAACAGGGTAGACATCAGCCCGGAAAGGGAACGCGCCAGTAAAACCCCCATCATCAGGCCACTGAGTAGGAAGCCCACTACACGTCCGCTCTGCTGGATCGGAACCAGACTGGCGGCAAGGGGTAATAACAGCTGTGCCGAACTGGAGAACAGGCCGGTAATGATCGTTCCCAAGATTAAAAGATAAATATTAGCAGCAAAACCACTGAGAATCAGTCCGAATGCTGCCAGTAACATGAAGCTAAACAGCAGCTTACGTTTTTCCAGAATATCGCCTAAAGGCATCAGGAAAAGCAAACCACAGGCATAGGTGATCTGCGCCAGCGTGGGCACCCAGGCCGTGGTGGTTTCATCCAGATTCATGCTCAGGCCAATCGAATGAATTAAGGGCTGGCTAAAGTAATTGCCGCCGGTACAGATACCGGCTGCAATTGCCATCAGGATGATGGTCGGGGTATAGAGTGCATTTTTCATCATGTCTATTGTCACAATGAAATTGGCATTTTAATCCTCAACCATGATCAGGCATCGCTCAATCTGGCTGTATTAATGCGTTTCACTCAAGGCATCTTGAATGTTATGCACCATATGAATTAAACGTGGTCCAATTTCACCTTCGAGTTTTTCCGGATTTAAATGGAAACTTGGGGCGCCGCAGTTAAACACATAAAGACCATGTTTCGAGCTGACCAGAGGCACAGCGACCGAGTTCACTTCTTTATGCCATTCGCCTAGAGACAGGCAGTAGCCATAATCCTGATAATCACGGAATGCCCGTTCCAGAGAACGTTTGATTGCAGGCCAGTTTTCAGGATTTTTCTGTTTAAGCGCATCAAGTAGAAAATTACGTTCACGTTCAGGAGTTGCGGCTAAACAAGCCCGTCCCATCGAACTACTGTGCAGTGGTAAGGTTGATCCGATCGGGCGACGCATATTTAATGCGGTTTCGGTCTGGACCACATCGATATACACCATATTCAGGCGGTCACGTGTGGCCATGGCCACAGGCGCCTGAACATACTGGCTCATCTCTTCCATATATTGATGCGCAATATTACGGATGGAGATATTGGACAGGGCGGCATAACCGAGAGATAAAACCCCAATATCCAGTGTATATTTGGTTGAGCCCGGCAATTGTTTCAAATAACCCAAGGACACCAAAGTATTGGTAATCCGGGCAATGGTGGGTTTGGGTAAACCCGTCATCTTGGCCAGTTCCTGGTTACCCAGCACTTGATTGTTGACCGAAAAACAGCGTAACAGTTCTAAACCACGTGCCAGAGAGGCAATAAATTGCGGATTATTTTCCCGATGAATATGTGAAATCGGATCTAGGCGTATCTCATCAAAATTTATGGGTTGTTCAGTTTCTGATTTCTGAGACATTCGATCCTCAAATATAATAAAGCAATAGCTTGCCATTATATTTCGCTCTGCAAAATAAATCCATTCATCACTGTGTCGTTGTGATGAATGGAGTGTCAATGACATGATTATGAGACGTTTTCAATCACCATGGCTAACCCTTGACCGATACCTATACATAGGCTGACCACAGCATATTTCTTGTTACGGCGTATTAGTTCACGTGAAACTGTTAAGGCAAGACGGGCACCAGAAGCACCGAGTGGATGACCAACAGCAATCGCACCTCCGTTCGGATTGACACGTGGATCATTAAAATCAACATTCAAGCCTTTTAGGCAGGATAAAACCTGTGAAGCAAAGGCTTCATTGATTTCAATAATATCCATGTCATCTAAAGTAAGCCCTGCACGCGCAACTGCTTTTTTAATCGCTTCGATCGGACCTGCACCCATAATGCGTGGCTCAATCCCGGCCGCTGCTGCTGACAAGATTTTTGCCATTGGTTTTAGGCCATATTTTTGACCTGCTGCTTCTGAACCAATCAAGAGGGCTGCTGCACCATCATTAATCCCTGATGCATTACCCGCAGTCACTACGCCACCTTCAAACAGCGGTTTTAGTTTGGTGAGGGCTTCAACCGTAGAGCTTGGGCGAGGATGTTCATCTTCTGAAACCAGTTTAGGCGGTAATTTTTTACCCTGAAATACCTCAATCGGCGTAATTTCATCGGCAAAGAAACCTTCTTCCTTGGCTTTTTGATATTTGGCTTGAGATTGGGCCGCAAACAGATCCGCCTGTTCACGGCTGATACCAAACTCGACCGCGACGTTGTCTCCTGTTTCCGGCATTGAATGACCGCCGTACTGGGCAGTAATCTTTTTATTGGGAAAGCGTGAGCCAATGGTAGTGTCATAAATTTTTGCATCACGGCTATAAGCACTTTCCGCTTTACCCATGACAAAAGGTGCACGTGACATACTTTCTACACCACCTGCGATATACAGATCGCCTTCACCACAGGTAATGGCACGTGCCGAGTCAATTACGGCACCTAAACCACTGGCACATAAGCGGTTGACTGTCTGGCCCGGCACAGTGACAGGTAGGCCTGCCAGTAATAGCGCATTTCGTGCCACATTACGACTATCTTCACCCGCCTGATTGGTATCACCTAAAATGACATCTTCAATATCAGCACCCGGAACACCCGTTTTTTCTAGCAACTTTTGAATAACGGTTGCGGCAAGATCATCGGGGCGAATGGAGGCAAGTTCACCGGCATGACGGCCAAAGGGACTACGTAAACCATCATAGATATAGGCATTTAACATGGAGAAATTCCTTTTCAAGACTCGTAAGTAAAAGTAAGAGGTAAATGAAGTGCGACACGGCGTTGTAACCATGGGCTAGGGCGGTAACGTGGGTCATAAGTCAGTGAGGAGATGCGATTTAGGATCAGCAGAATTTTTTCACGACCGAGATGGTCACCCCATTCAATTGGGCCAAATGGATAGCCTAAGCCAAGACGTACTGCCGCATTGATATCATCAACCGTTGCAATATTTTGCTGGGCAATATCGCAGCCTAAATTAATGACCATTGCTAAAACACGTTGTGCAACAAAGCCAATACTTTCATTAATCACACTGACCAGATTTCCATCTAAATTGAAAATAGAGTGAGCTACTTGACGATATTCAGGTTTGGTAATCAGTGAAGGCATTAAGGTGCGGTGTTTACCAATGCCATAAAGCATGTCTATAGCAACAGCTTGTTCAGGATTAACCCTTAAGCGTATAGCTGCTTGGGTGGTATCTTCACCGTAACAAGCGAGCAAACATAAGCTATCTGTTTGAGGTTCGGGATTGGTGTCTATGTCGATATTTTGCTGGGTTAAATAATCTTCGAGCTGTTTTTTATCTTCAGGAAAATCGGCTGCAATCCAAACTTTTGGATATTGCGCTAAACGCTCTACAAACTGGGCAGGTTGTTCACCTGTTTTTTCACCTGTTGCATAATTATAAAAACCTTGTTTGACCTTACGTCCAAGCTGTTTTGCTTCCAGCATTTGTTTGGTCAGTGGATTGGGTTTGTAGCGGGCTTCTTCATAATATTGATGATAAATCGACTCCATGACCGGATGGGAAACATCCAGTCCTGTGAGATCCATCAGTTCGAATGGTCCCATTCTAAAACCGACACCATCGCGTAAAATACGATCAATTTCACTGATGTCACAAACATTTTCATTTAAAATTTTGAGTGCTTCCGTGCCATAAGCGCGACCAGCATGGTTAATAATAAATCCAGGCGTATCCTTAGCCACGACAGCACGATGACCAAATGCGCGAGACAGCTCAACTAATGCGTCAATAATCGCCGGATCGGTTTTCAAGCCTTGAATGACTTCAACCACTTTCATGAGCGGAACGGGATTAAAGAAATGAAAACCGGCCACACGTTCAGGTTTATTACAGTTCGCGGCAATTGCAGTAATCGAAAGAGAGGAGGTGTTGGATGCTAAAATGGTGTGTTCAGAAACCACTGCTTCAAGCTGCTGCATCAAACTTTGTTTGATATCCAGACGTTCAATAATCGCTTCTACAATCAGGTCACAGTCTTTTAACTCTTCCAGTTGATGCGCAACAACTAAGTTCTTGTTTGCTGCTGCCGCCTGTTCAGTTGTAATTTTATTCTTATCCACCAGCTTCTGGAAAGTTGCTGCCAGTTTATCTTTTGCCTGTTGAGCTGCACCTGCTTTGGTATCGTATAGATAAGTGATATGGCCTGACTGGGCAGCAATTTGGGCAATTCCGCTGCCCATAATCCCGACACCAATCACAGCCATGCTTTTAATATCATAAGTCATGTCGATCATCCTGATGATTAATCTATATTTGAAATTAAACGGAAAAATAGGGTTGGGTGATTTAGCTTAGGCATTGCTTGTCACCATCAATCGGTAAAATCTGGCCTGAAATTGAACGTCCGCTATCTGAGGCCAGAAACAGGCATAAATCTGCAATATGTTTTGGATCGACAAAGTATTTGAGTGACTGATTTTTCAATGCGTTTTGAGTCACTTCTTCAAGTGAGGTATGGGCTATATCGGCACGGGCCTGTAATACACGCTGAACCCGATCACCATCGACCGCACCCGGAAGAATGGCGTTGACCCGAATATTGTCAGGACCAAGTTCCATAGAGAGCGTTTTGGTAAAACCGATCAGGCCCCATTTTGAAGTGGAATAGGCCAATCGGTATGGATAGCCTAAGCGACCAGCAATAGACGACATATTAATAATTACGCCTGCCTGTGCTTGCTTTAAATAGGGAATGGCTAACTGGGTAATTAAAAAAGTGCTATTCAGGTTTAAATTAATCACCGTGTTCCAGTCTTCAAAACTTAGCTCATCTGCGGCAACAGTCGGACCTGAGATGCCCGTGTTATTGACTAAAATATCAATTCCGCCAAGTTTTTGAACTGCTTCGCCAAACATCAGTTTAATTTGTTTTTGATCAGCCAAATCACAGCTATGTATGTGCAGTTTTGGATAGTCTTGTTGAAACTGTTCTAGGCTTTTAGTACTAATATCACAAACAAAAACTTCATCATGATTATTTAAAAATGCTTCGGCAATGTATCGTCCAATCCCGGAACCACCTGCACTAATCAATACTTTTCTGCTCATTTTCATTCCTTTGTGATTATCGTTTTAAATTATTTACCTTGATAAGACGGTTTTCGTTTTTCAATAAAGGCTTGAATACCCTCATTTTTATCTTCAGTCGAAAATAAGAGCTGGAATGATTTACGTTCGAGTGCCAGTCCGGCATTCAGCGGAATATCTTCACTCATCAAGGCGACTTCCTTGATTTGTTGTAAGGCAATAGGAGGCATTTTGGCTAGGCTTTGCGCCATTTGAATCGCAGTTGCAATGGTCTGGTCATCTTCAGTGACTTGTGAAACCAGGCCTATGCAATAAGCTTCTTCTGCCTTGACCATTGCACCTGTCATGATCATGCGCATGGCATGAAATTTCCCTACAGCGCGAAATAAACGTTGGGTACCACCAGCACCTGGCATTAAGCCGACTTTAATTTCAGGTTGACCAAAGGTTGCGCCTTTACCAGCGATAATAATGTCAGCATGCATTGCCAGTTCACAGCCACCACCAAGCGCATAACCATTTACCGCAGCAATGACAGGTTTCGGACATTGGGCAATTGCATTCCAGTAGCGCTCGGTATGGCGAAGTAACATTTCAGTTGATGTGGCTGTTGCCATTTCTTTGAGATCTGCTCCCGCCGCAAACACTTCTTCTCCCCCTGTTAGCACAATGGCATGAATATCATCATTGAAACTTAACTCGGTGAACGCCTGAGCCAGTTGCTTGCGGACTTCTGTATTCAGTGCATTTTTGGCATCGGGACGGTTAATTTTGACAATCGCCACTTGCGGAGTGGAATAATCAAGCTCAATGAAATTGTTCCCAGTTATTTCCCTCATTTTTGAATTCCTTGTTTCGCAGATCAAAACTATATTGTTTTAATCATGCTTATTTTGAAATTTATTTCAAGCATTTTTTATTTGTCTCCACTGTGTTCTAGGGTTTTATTTAGGTAAGTATTTGATATTTAGTGCTGGTTGATTTTTAAATTTCGTTTAACGAAATTAATTTCCAAAAAAACTTGAAATTTGGGTTTTTATTCTCGTACTATGAAACACATCCGCAGTAAACAAGATTTAAAACATCGTCTCTGCAATCAGATGGGAAGTAGCTCTGAGGAATACGATGCAAGTACATAAAAAGGGAGATCACAGATGATCCGTGATGAAGGGATGTTGCAGCAGTTGCTTACAACAATTCGCGACTTTGTAAAAAATGAATTGATTCCGCGTGAGCATGAAGTTGCTGAGCAGGACAAGATTCCTGATGACATTGTGCAGCAAATGCGTGAGCTGGGTTTATTCGGACTCACGATTCCGGAGGAATATGGCGGTTTAGGAATCACCATGGAAGAGGAGGTCAATGTTGCATTTGAACTTGGACAAACCTCACCTGCATTTCGTTCCTTGATTGGGACCAATAATGGTATTGGTTCTAGCGCGATTCTGATTGATGGTACAGAAGAACAGAAGCAAAAGTATCTGCCACGCTATGCCAGCGGTGAAATTATTGGTTCATTTTGTCTGACTGAACCCGAAGCCGGTTCAGATGCTGCTTCTTTAAAAACCAGTGCAGTCAAAGACGGTGACTTTTATATTCTAAATGGCACCAAACGTTTTATTACCAATGCACCCCATGCGGCGACGTTTACCGTTATGGCCCGCACCAATCCTGACATTAAAGGTGCCAGTGGTATTTCTGCTTTTTTAGTTGAAGCAAATACACCAGGCATTAGTCTGGGCAAAATCGATCAGAAAATGGGGCAAAAAGGTTCTCATACCTGTGATGTGATTTTTGAAAATTGTCGTGTACCTGCGACTGCACTGATTGGTGGCGTCGAAGGCGTTGGTTTTAAGACCGCCATGAAAGTTCTGGACAAAGGTCGGCTACATATTGGCGCGTACAGTGTGGGTGTAGCAGAACGTATGCTGGACGATGCACTACGATATGCCATCGAACGTAAGCAGTTCGGTCAACCTATTGCAAACTTCCAGTTAATCCAAGCCATGTTGGCCGACTCAAAAGCCGAGATTTATGCAGCCAAATGTATGGTGCTGGATGCAGCTCGCCGCCGTGACCAAGGTGAAAATATTAGTACTGAAGCGTCTTGCGCAAAAATGTTCGCCACTGAAATGTGTGGGCGCGTGGCGGATCGCTGTGTGCAGATTCATGGAGGTGCGGGTTATATCAGTGAATATGCAATTGAGCGTTTTTACCGCGATGTACGCCTGTTCCGTTTATATGAAGGAACGACGCAGGTTCAACAATTAATTATTGCAAAAAACATGATTCGGGAAGCGACGACCTAATAAAAAATCAAGTGCCATGAGGCAGGGGATGCCTCATATTCTTGCTGAGGATATGGACATGACAACAGATACAGCTACACAAAAAATTGATCGCGGGGAAGCGATTCAAACACCTAAAAAGATTTGGATTACCGCATTTATATTCGCTTTTTTAACATTGTTATGTGACGGGGCAGATTTGGGTTTTTTGGCATTGAGCCTGACCAGTCTTAAAACAGAATTTCATTTAACGGGTGTACAAGCTGGAACATTAGGCAGTTTAACACTTTTAGGTTCAGCAATTGGTGGCCTGATTGGTGGTTGGGCCTGTGACCGCTTTGGTCGGGTCCGCATCATTGTATTCTTTATTGCTTATTCTTCAGTTTTAACTAGTGCGCTGGGTTTTACTGATTCTTATATGCAATTTGCAGTTTTAAGAACTTTCGGGGCGATGGGCTTAGGTG
This sequence comes from Acinetobacter sp. WC-323, assembly GCF_000314615.1. Lineage (NCBI taxonomy): Bacteria > Pseudomonadati > Pseudomonadota > Gammaproteobacteria > Moraxellales > Moraxellaceae > Acinetobacter > Acinetobacter sp. WC-323. The sequence goes on along the minus strand of NZ_AMZS01000070.1, from coordinate 74,646 downwards.
CGCTCTATATTGCCTGTAATATTTTAATGTCAGAAATGGTGCCAACAAAACATCGCTCGACTGTTTTGGCTACTCTTATGACGGGTTATACCTTAGGTTCTTTGTTAGCGACTTTATTAGCAGGTCATATTATTCCTGAACATGGCTGGCGTTTCCTTTATTGGATTGCAATTACGCCTGTGGTGTTATCAATTTTAATGCACTTTTGTGTACCTGAACCTGAGTCTTGGAAAAAAGCACGTCAATTAAAAGCGCTAGAAGTCGCTCAAAGTAACCAACCTAAAAAACGTCAAAACCCATATCTTGAAATTTTAAGAGATAAGAAACACGGCACCATGTTTGTACTTTGGATTATTAGTACAGGTGCATTGCAGTTCGGTTATTACGGCGTAAGTAACTGGTTACCGGCTTATTTAGAGTCTGATCTTGGTATCAAGTTTAAAGAAATGGCCATGTATATGGTCGGTACTTTCCTGATTATGATGTTTGCCAAAGTGATTGCAGGGATTGTTGCCGATAAATTAGGACGTCGCGCTGTATTTGCCTTTGGAACCATTGGTACAGCCTTATTTATTCCAGTCATTGTCTACTTAAATACACCAACGAATATTTTATGGATGATGCTGTTCTTCGGTTTCCTTTACGGTATTCCTTACGCAATTAATGCCACCTATATGACAGAAAGTTTCCCGACCTCTATTCGGGGCTCGGCAGTGGGTGGCGCTTATAACATTGGTAAAGTACTTTCTATTTTCTCTCCATTAACAATTGGTTTTCTATCTCAAAATGGCTCGATTGGTTTAGGTCTATTAGTGATGGCGGGTGCTTACTTTATCTGCGGCGTAATTCCATTGTTATTTATTAAAGACCGGCTATTTAACCCGCAAAAAGCAGAGTAATGGCTTGCGCTGTTACTTCAATTGAAGGATGAAAAGGGATACGTGAGATGATAAATAAAATCACAGCGAATATCGAACCGATTTTAAAAGCAATTCCAGATGGTGCAACCATCATGACCAGTGGCTTTGGGGTTACAGGTCAACCTGCAGAGCTTATCGAAGCCTTAATTGATCTGGGAAAAAAAGAGCTGACCATTGTCAATAACAATGCCGCTTCCGGTGATCGGGGATTAACAAAATTGATCATCGCAGGTTGTGTGAAAAAGATGATTAGCTCATTTCCAAAGTCAGCAGGGTCAACAGTATTCCAGGACTTATATCGCGCAGGAAAAATCGAGCTGGAACTGGTACCACAAGGCAATCTAGCATGCCGTATCCAGGCCGCAGGTGCAGGTTTGGGGGCAGTTTTTACCCCGACAGGTTATGGAACCAAAATTGCTGAAGGCAAAGAAACCCGCAGCATTAACGGTAAAAACTATGTGCTCGAATATCCGATTGATGCTGATTTTGCCCTGATTTATGCCGATAAAGCCGATCGTTGGGGCAATTTAACCTACCGCAAGGCGGCACGAAACTTTGGGCCGATTATGGCCAAGGCTGCAAAAACCACTATTGTTCAGGTTAACGATACGGTTGAGATAGGAACACTCGATCCAGAGTGCATTATTACCCCTGGAATCTTTGTACAACATGTTGTGAAAGTAGGAGATATCTAATGTCAGTTCAAAAACGCTCTCGTGAAGAGATTGCCATGTTGATTGCACAGGATATTCCTGAAGGTGCATATGTCAATCTGGGCATTGGCCTTCCCACCAATGTCGCCAAGTATTTGCCAAAAGATAAGGAAATCTTTTTACATTCTGAAAATGGTGTACTGGCCTTTGGGCCGCCGCCACAACCAGGTGAAGAAGACCAAGATTTAGTTAATGCCGGAAAAGAACTTGTCACTTTGTTAGACGGTGGATGCTTTATGCATCATGGTGATTCGTTCGACATCATGCGTGGCGGGCATCTGGATATTTGTGTCATTGGTGCCTTTCAGGTTGCGGTGAATGGGGATTTAGCCAACTGGCACACCGGCAAAGCAGATGATGTACCTGCTGTAGGTGGGGCAATGGATCTGGCGGTGGGCGCTAAAAGTATTTATGTGTATATGGAACATGTGACTAAAAAAGGTGAGGCAAAAATTGTTGAAGCACTCACATATCCCATTACTGGCGAGCAATGTGTCGACCGTATTTATACCGATTTATGCATTATTGAGCTCAAAGATCAGCAAGCCTATGTCAAGGAAATGGTACCCGGTTTAAGTTTTGAACAATTACAGGCGCTGACAGCCTGTCCATTGATTGATGCGCGAGTGGCTTAACTGAAGCACACGGAAACAAGTATCTTAAAGGATTAAAAGATGAAAAAACTCATTTTAGCGACAGCCTGTGCTGTGGCTTCAGGGACTATTTTTGCCAATACGGCAACCACGACAGAACAAAGGATCAATCTGTTAGAAACCGAATTGCAAAAATTAAAGGCAGAGCTGCAAGCACAAAAGCAGACGCAAAATAATTTGCAGGTTAAACAGGCAAAAATTGAAGAAAATGTAGAAAAAAATATCACTGCCGAGACGGCAAAGCCGATTGCACCGTCATGGGTGACCTGGACCGATAATGTAAAGGTGTATGGAATCGCTCGGCTGGATGCTGCAGTTGATTTTAAATCCTCACCCGATTCAGGTGGAAGAACCACCAGCAGTATTTATCGGACTCCATTTGAAAATGATAAACGCGCGAATCATTCCCGTTCCGATGCAAGTATTAATGCCAGCCGATTGGGAGTGTATTTCAATAGTCCGGACAAGGCGGTCACAGGCAATGTCGAAGCTGATTTCTTTGACAGTTCCAATATGGGAACGGGAGATGGCAAGTTCCGTATTCGCCATGCCTATTTTACCTATAAAGACTGGACCTTTGGTCAAACCTGGTCATTGATGTCCAATATGGAAACCCGAACCGAGTCTGTGGACTATACTCAGTTTATGGGGACGTCTTATACCCGTACACCGCAAGTGCGTTATGACTGGAAAATTGATCAGAATCACGACCTGAAAGTTGCTTTGGAGCATACCGGGTCACGGGTTTCGGCTTTTCCTTCATTGACGGGTCGATATACCTTTAAGCAAGGCCCTCTGACTGCATTGGCGCAAGGTTTCGTGAACGAAAAATCAGTCGATGTAGCCAAAGATACGGTCAAGAAAGTCAGTTGGGGCGCTGGAACAGGATTAAAATACCAATTTGATCCGCAACAGTCTGTTCAGGCGAATTATCAATATATTGTAGGGGATCAGAAGTTCATGCCTTATACCACGCAAAGTGGTTTGGCAAATGCAACTGCATTGAATGCGGCAGGTGATTTCTCTTTAGATCAGGATAAAACCGATTTGCTGATGAATAAACTGCATAGCTTTAATATTGGTTATTCATATAAATTCAATGATCAGTGGCGTAGCAATCTATCTGCTTCTTTATTTGAATATGATGACAATACTGAATACGCCAAGCTGAATCAGGATGCGAATAAACGCTTAACCGATTATGCTGCCAATATCTTTTACTCGCCTGCCGAGCAAATTGATATCGGGCTCGAATATCATCAGGGCAAACGTGAAGTATTTGACGGCAGAACGGCGGATGTATCGCGTCTTAACTTTGTATCGATGTACAAGTTCTAAAAATAGGACAGGCTAAATGGAAAAAATGGTTCGGCCCGACACAGACACGATATTGTCAAAAAGTTTTATTTTCATCATGGCAGTGACATGTGGCCTTTGTGCAGGGTCGAACTATTATAACCAGCCTCTGATTTATTCAATTGCTCAAGCCTTGCAAGTGAATGCAGAGCAGGTGGCGTTTACCATCGTCATTGGCCAACTGTCTTATGCAGTTGGTCTTTTTATTCTGGTTCCGCTTGGGGATTTTTTTGAAAAGCGGCGCTATATCTGTGTGTTGATGTGCTGCACCGGATTTGCCCAAGTGGGCTTGTCGTTTAGCCAGTCCTTGCCAGTACTGTATGGGTTCACCTTTTTAGCGACTTTCTTTTCGATCGCAACACAGGTGCTGGTCCCATTTGCCTCAGGATTGGCGAGACCTGAAAAAAGCCCGCAAATTGTGGGGACCTTAATGAGCGGTTTATTTCTGGGGATTTTACTGGCCAGATCGGTTGCGGGGTTATTATCTACAATCTGGTCGTGGCATGCCGTCTATTTATTAAGTGGTTTGTTGATTTTAGCGTTTGCAGCCGTGATGTGGTTAAAGTTACCCGATGCCCGAAAATCCCATCAATTAACGGTTCTACAAATTTATCGTTCTTTATTTTCTTTGGCGACACATCAACCCCATTTACTCCGTCGTGGTCTGGCGGGTGGTATTGGCTTCGGTATTTTGGCACTTATTTTTACCACCATGACCTTTATTCTCGCCAATGCGCCATACCACTTTAATGACTTCCAGATTGGTCTATTTGGTATCGTTGGACTGGCAGGTGTTTTTGCAACGCCGTGGGCGGGAAAGCAGATTGCAGCAGGTGGGGAAAATCGGGTTGCGCTGATCTGTATGTGGTTACTGATAATCGCCTGGATACCGCTGTATTTTGCCCAGCAGTCATTATTTGCCTATGCCATCGGGGTTATTCTGGCTTACTTTGGTTTGTCTGCCTTTCATGTTTTAAATCAAAATCTGGTGTACCGGATTTCCGCAGAAGCGCGTTCCCGTATTAACTCGATTTATATGACCTTGTACTTTGGTGGCGCAGCACTAGGTTCCTTCGTTGCTGTGTATGCATGGAAACATTGGGGATGGCCGGCCTGTGTAGCTTTGGGGCTCAGCATGGCTGTGATCAGTTTTATGATTGATCGTCTGGATTTTCGTGCAGTGAAGAATGCCGAGCTGGAGAAGCAAGCCTCATAAAGAGGCGCTTTCTTTCTATGCCTTACGAATAATCATTAAAGTTGCAGCAGCAAACGCATACACTTTTCCATTTTCATCTACGATTCTACCTTCAGTCGTAATGATATTTCGTCCGGCATTAATCAATTCGGCCTGCGCGTAATAAATACTATCAACTTGCATAGGACGAATCATTTTTACATTTAAATCAATGGTTCCATAGCCAACGCCATGTTCCAGTAAGGTATGTGCTGCACTCCCGGTGACAGTATCCAGCGCTGTTGCACAAAAGCCGCCATGCACACCACCCTGTATATTTCGATGTTGCTGTCCAGGAGTCACTTTATAAGTTGCTTTTCCTTTTGAGACTTCAACCAGTTCCATGGGAATAGTGTGGGCCATGGGAGAAGGAGAGACCTCACCATTTTTTAAAGCCGTTAAGAATTCAAGACCAGTATATTTCGGGTTATCCATAAATCATCCTTGCAAGTCTAAGCAATCTCATCAACATACTATAATTTAATTTTTTACGGAATGTAATTTCGTAAAACAAAATTTTTATTTTCCGCTTTATTTTTTATGGAAATGCATTTTGCATCTATATTTTTATTTATATACAGTATTTTATGGTTTTCTTGATGAAAGCCTGAATATAGTTTTTACAAAATTAAAGCTGTTAAAATGAAAATAAATTTTGCAATAAGAAATTTATTTGATATTTTTAAAGTCAGGAATAAGAAAAGTTCATTCAGGATTATCGCTTGATTGCATCTTGGTGAAAGATAGATAAGGAAAAAACCATGCCTTTATACAAAGCTCCTCAACGCGATATGCAATTTGTGCTGCATGAATTGCTTCAAACCGAACAAAACTACCAAAAATTATCTAAATATCAGGATGTCGTCAGTCGTGAACTGGTGGATCAATATTTAGAGGCTGCAGCAGATTTTTGTGAAAATGAGTTGGCTCCAATCAATCAAAATGGCGATCAGGAAGGGTGTCATTTAAACCAAGGTGTAGTCACCACCCCGAAAGGCTTTAAAGAAGCTTATGATAAATATGTGGAACTCGGTTTTACTTCACTTACAGCCGATCCTGAATATGGCGGTCAAAGTTTACCGACACTGCTGCGTATCGCGATTTCAGAAATGTTGTGTGGCTCGAACTGGGCGTGGGCGATGTATCCGGGTTTATCCCATGGCGCGATGCGTACCATTGAGCATCACGGCACTGAACAGCAGAAACAGCTATTTTTAACCAAGTTAATCACAGGTGTCTGGACCGGCACCATGTGTTTGACAGAGTCGCATGCAGGGTCTGACCTGGGGCTAATCCGGACCAAAGCGCTACCCAATCCAGATGGAAGTTATGCCATCACCGGGGAAAAGATTTTTATTTCTGCAGGGGAACATGATCTTTCTGAAAATATTATCCATATTGTGTTGGCACGTTTACCCGATGCTCCTGCGGGTACCAAAGGAATTTCGCTGTTTATTGTGCCTAAAATGAATGTTGATGATCAGGGAAATCTACAAGGCCGAAACAATGTGCTATGTAGCGCGATTGAACATAAGATGGGAATTCATGGCAATGCCACCTGCGTTTTAAATTTTGATGCTGCAAAAGGTTATCTGATTGGCCCTGAAAACCGTGGGCTCAACTGTATGTTTACCTTTATGAATACCGCCCGCATTGGCACGGCTGTGCAAGGACTGGCTGCATCCGAGATTTCTTTCCAGGGTGCTTTAGCCTACGCCAAAGATCGTTTGGCCATGCGTTCTTTAGCGGGTGCAAAATGCCCGGATCAAAATGCAGATCCAATTATTGTCCATCCTGCTGTACGCGCCATGTTAATGACCCAAAAAGCTTTGTCTGAAGGAGGGAGGGCGTTGGCTTATTTTCTAGCACAACATGTCGATATCGTGGAAAGCTCTAATGACCCAGAGCAGTGTGAAAAATCAGATCATTTACTGGCCTTGCTAACGCCTATTGCCAAGGCTTTCCTGACTGAATCGGGGAATGAGTCTGCCAAGCATGGTATGCAGGTTTTTGGCGGGCATGGATTCATTGTTGAACATGGCATGGAACAGATTGTGCGTGACGCAAGGATTTCAACCTTGTATGAAGGCACCACTGAAATTCAGTCTTTAGATTTACTGGCACGTAAAGTGCTGAAGTCTGAAGGAAAACTGTTAAAAAACATGACCGATTTAATTGAGCAGTGGGTTATTGAGCATCAGTCCAATACAGCCCTGTCAGCTTACGGGGAAAAACTCACTGAACTGAAGCAGCAATGGTTATCGCTGACCCGCGATATTGCACAAAAAGCCAAGCAAAATCCTGAAGAAATTGGTGCGGCTTCGGTCGATTATCTCTATTTTTCCAGCTATGTGGTCTTTGCCTATCTTTGGGCACGGATGGCTCAGGTTGCGCATGAACAGTTGCTTGCAGGAACGTCAGAAGAAAAGTTCTATCAGGCCAAACTCACAACGGCCAAGTTCTTCTTTCAGAAATTATTACATCGTACCCAAGCACATGCCGCTGCTATTGCATCTGGAGCTGAGGCTGTAATGGAGCTGGATGCAGCGGCTTTTGCATTCTAAGTCTGCGTGGAACGGTCTGGATTTATTTAGGAGCCTAAACAGAAATGGAATTTGAACATATTTTGCTTCGTCAACACAATCGTGTCGGCTATTTGACGCTGAATCGTCCAGAAGTGCTGAATAGTTTTAATGAACACATGCATGATGAAATTGCAGCAGCCTTAGATCTGTGGGCAGTTTCCAAGGAAATCAAAGTGATAGTCATCTCTGGCGCAGGCAAAGGGTTTTGTGCTGGACAGGATCTAAAATCACGGGGAATGGATGTTATTGCTGCGCCGGATTATGATGCAGGCGCAGCTTTAGAAAAATTCTATAATCCACTGGTACTTAAAATTACAGACATGAGCAAACCCGTCATCGCTGCGGTGAATGGTGTCGCTGCCGGCGCAGGTGCCAATCTGGCATTGGCCTGTGATTTGGTGGTGGCTAAACAGTCTGCTGCCTTTATACAGTCTTTTTGCAAGGTTGGCCTGATCCCTGATGCGGGGGGAACATGGAATTTACCGCAACTGGTCGGTTTGGCCCGTGCCAAAGGGCTGACCATGCTGGGAGAAAAGCTCTCTGCCCAGCAAGCCCTGGAGTGGGGGTTAATCTGGGAGGTCTATGAAGATGAGCTGTTCGAAGCAAATGTCACCGCATTGGCTGAACAGTTGGCCGAACGCCCCGGTAGTTCGATTGCATTGATAAAAAAAGCGTTAAATCATGCTGCAGACAACACGCTTGCTGAGCAGTTGCAGCTGGAGCGCGAATTTCAGCGTATCGCAGGACAATCAGACAACTATAAAGAAGGTGTGGCCGCATTTATGCAAAAGAGGAAACCTGACTTTAGCTAGATGCATTGACTATGCATGGCCTTTACATCTAAAAAATGAAAAAGAGTATTTGCTATCAGAAGCACTTAAATAGGGATATAACATGAGTTTAAAAGACATGGTTTCGACAAACGAATGGGACGCGCGTTGTCAGTTAGCTGCTTTATATCGATTGATTGCCTATTATCGGATGACGGATCTGATCGATACCCATATTAGTCTGCGTGTACCTGATGAGAAGGGGCATTTTCTGATTAATCACTATGGCATTCCATTTGAAAAAATGAAAGCTTCGGATCTGGTGAAAATTGATGGTGCAGGTAATATCGTAGAAGATTATGATCAAGGTAAAACAGTCAATGTCGCCGGTTTTGTCATTCATTCCGCATTGCATGCCGCGCGTGAAGATATTCACTGTGTCATTCATACCCACACTGCCGATGGGATTGCAGTTTCAGCACAGCAGCAGGGTTTGTTGCCCATCTCACAACATGCACTGAAATTTTATAAAAAAGTCAGTTATCACCAGTATGAAGGTGTCGCACTATCGACTGAGGAAAGAGTACGGCTGGTTCAGGATCTGGGCAATCATCGTGTCATGATTTTAAGAAATCATGGCCTGCTGGCAACAGGGGATAGTGTGCAGCGTGCTTTTCATGAAATTTATTTTTTAGAACGTGCATGTCAGGCCCAGATCAAGGCGCTTGCGGGTGGGGCGGAATTGCATTTTCCTTCCGAAGCGGTGTGTGAACATACAACCCAGCAGTTCGAATCTAACGGTGTTGAAAAAATTATTCTAAATGCCTGGAATGCCGCCTTGTCATTGATTGAACAGCAGCGTGAGGAATACTGTACATGATTGTAATTGCGACCACGGTGCCCAAGGTCCAAAAATGGCTTGAAGATGCATTTTTACAATATGCTCCACAAGGTTCGTACTGTCTGGCAGATAGTGAACAGGCTCAATTTGCCACTACGGCAGTTTCATGGTTTCCCGATCTGGATCATCTGGAGAAGTTACCTGAATTGAAACTGATTCATTCAATGGCCGCTGGCGTTGAGCACCTAAATCTACAAAGAATTGGGTCACAATATAAAGTATGTCGGGTGGTCGATCAGCTCCATCAACAAGGGATGTTCGATTATCTGCAATGGGGTGTTTTATATTATCAACGGTTTTTTGATCAGGCCTTTGCACAAAAGCAGCAACAACGCTGGCGACAATACCCGCAACGCGCGCATGCTGATGTAAAAATCGGAATTATGGGCCTCGGGCAAATGGGTGCCTATATGGCGAAACAGTTTGCCGCACTGGGTTATCAGGTTGCTGGCTGGTCTCGTAGTCCTAAACAGATTGCACAGGTCATATGCTATGCCGGCGCTGAAGATTTTCATCAGTTTTTGGGACAGGCTGAAATTTTGATTAATTTATTGCCACTTACGGAAAGTAATCAGGGGATTTTAGCAAAATCTTTATTTGACCAGCTTCCTGAACAGGCCTGTATTATTAATTGTGGTCGTGGTCAGCATCTGGTTGAGCAGGATTTATTAAATTATCTGGATTCTGGACATTTACGTGGCGCGATTCTGGATGTTTTTAGCAAAGAGCCCTTGGCTGAACATCATCCACTTTGGCAACATGAAAAAGTGGTGATCACGCCGCATGTTGCTTCACATGCACCCTGGTCAATTGTGGTGAATCAGATTTTGGAAAATGATCAACGGGTGATGCAGGGCCAAGCTTTATTGAATCAGGTGGTTACCTTAAAAGGCTATTAAATTGGGGAAACGGCTATTTGTGTGGATAAACATGAATGGAGACTGGTTTTTAATCGGCTGGCTGAGCCACTCCCTTTTGATGGGACTGACTCAGCCAGTGATTTATTTTTTAAGTGTTGTTATTCAGCTGAGTTGATAGCTCATCCCAGCGTTGATTTGCAGATTGCATCGCCTGCATTTTAACATGGCCAAAGCCACGTACTTCTGCTGGAAGCTCGGCAATCTGTGCAGCCACCGTCAAATCATACTGTTGTGGTGCTGCAACCAGTGCTTTTACAAAGTCAATGTAGCGATCACGCCATGCATGCTCATGTTGGCGTTCTTCCTGACGCGCAAATGGATCAAGGAAGGTTTCGCGTAACCATTGTAAGCGGGCAAGTAACATCATCGGGAAGCGCATCCAGTAACCAAAAATGCGTTTGCGTACGTTAGTGCCCAGTGTCGGTGGTGCAAGGTGATAGGATAAACGTACCCCACGTCCGAATTGTGATTCGATTGATTTTTTAAAGCTGGCTCCTGTGAGCAGGCGCGCAACTTCATACTCATCTTTATAGGCCATGACCCGATAAAGCTGTGTTGCAATCGTGCTGGCCAGTTCTTCTGGCAATACCTTTGCGGCCTGTTCTGCAAGATTTCGGTATGTATGGGCGTACGCATCATTCCAGTAGTCTTGCAAACGGACCGAACGATCATCGATCAGTTCTGGCAGTGTTTGCGGCACCTGCTGTTTAGGTAAGCTATCCAGTAGTCGCTTAGCCAGATCCGGATCGCTGGCGAGATGGCAACCTACACGGAAAGCTTCCAGATTCTTTTCGACTGCCGTACCGTTCAGTTGAATGGCTTTTTCAATGCTCTCACGCAGTAATGGAATCTGACCCGATTGCCATGCCATTCCCAGCAAGAGCTGGTTGGCAAAGATGGCATCGCCCAAGACCTGTGTCGCAATACGCGCAGCCGGTAAAGACACCAGTTTGCCCTGATCAACACGACCACGCAGACGATTGATCAAATCCGTAATCGGGGCAAACCAGTCACGTTTATTGATAAAGTCAGAGGTTGGGGAACCATCTTCATTGACGATCACCATTGCATTCGGTTTTAAACGTGACAGGGCGGCATTACTGCCTGCCACTACCGCATCGGCACCAATCAGAAGATCACATTGACCGGCGGGAATTTTGGTTGCAGAAATTTGTTCATCGTCTGAGGCCAGTTGTACGTAGGAATACACCGTACCGCCTTTTTGTGCCAGGCCAGCCATGTCCATGACGCGTGCTGCTTTACCTTCCAGATGTGCTGCCATACCGAGTAAAGCCCCGACAGTGACCACACCGGTACCACCCACACCACCGACCATGATCCGGCTTGGTGTACGATCGAGTTGAGGAAGAACCGGTCGTTCAGGCCAGCCTGGGGCAAAACCTTCAAACTTGTCGGGACGTTTCATATCACGGGTATGTACGGTCACAAAACTTGGACAGAAGCCTTCTACACAGGTGAAATCCTTATTACAACTGCTCTGGTTAATTTGACGTTTGGTGCCCAGCGCGGTTTCGACCGGTTCAATCGACAGGCAATTTGATTTTTTCGAGCAATCACCGCAGCCTTCGCAGATATCGCTATTGATATAGAGGCGTTCAGCGGGGTCCGGATACATATCACGTTTACGGCGACGACGTTTTTCGCTGGCACAGGTTTGCACATAGACCAAAGCGGTAACACCTGAAATATCACGCAATTCACGTTGCACCGCGTCCAGATCATTGCGGTGGCGGATTTCTACATTTGGCGCAAGGTGTTCTTCTGCATGAATCAACGCTGGCTCATCCGTTACGATGACCTGTTTTTTAATGCCTTCGGCATCCAGCTGACGGGTGAGTTGGGCGACACTCAAATGTCCATCGACATGCTGACCACCGGTCATCGCAACCGCATCGTTATAGAGGATTTTATAGGTGATATTGATATTGGCTGCAATGGCTTGTCGAATTGCGAGATAGCCTGAATGGAAATAGGTGCCGTCACCGAGATTGGCAAAAATATGCTTTTCATTGGTGAAATGTGATGCGCCCGCCCAACTGACGCCTTCACCGCCCATTTGCGAGAAAGTTTCCGTTCCGCGATCCAGTGACACCGCAATATAATGACAACCGATACCGCCTAAGGCGCGACTGCCTTCTGGAACCACCGTGGACGTATTATGCGGACAACCGCTACAGAAATACGGTTTGCGGTCTGCCAGATCCAGCACACGGCGGGACTCCTGTTCTGCTTTTTGCAATAAATCAATGCGGTTCTGAATTTGTTGTCTTAAATTCTGCGGTAAATCAAGTTGTAGAAAACGTGCCGCCAGCATTTTGGCAATCGGTTCGGGTTGGAACTCATAATGACCAATCAGCGGTGCTTCTTCAATGGAGGTACTCCATTCACCTTTACCATGAATGGCTTTGCCGAAGACGTGTGGGCGTTGCTGATCAGGCAGGGAATACAGTTCATCCTTGATTTGTGATTCAAGAATAGGACGTTTTTCTTCAACCACAATCAGCTCTTTTAATCCTTCAGCAAATTCACGAATTCCTTGCGGCTCTAGTGGCCAGATCAATCCAACCTGATAAACCCGTAGCCCAAGCTGTTGTGCTGTTTCATTCTCAATCCCTAGAATGCGTAAGGCTTCAATGGTGTCGAGATAGCCTTTACCGCTGGCCACAATCCCGATACGGGCATTTTCGCACGGCCAGGTGGTCTGATTCAGCTGATTGGCGCGGGCATAGGCCAGCACAGCGGGTAAGCGATGTTGATACAGGCGCTGTTCTTGCTGGATGCCATGATCCGGCCAGCGGATATTGACGCCGTCTGCAGGGAAGTCCACATCTTCTGGAATCACGGGAATGACCCGATCTAAATCCACATTGACGGAAGCAGAGGTTTCTACAATTTCACTGACCAGTTTCATTGAAGTCCATAGGCCAGCAAAACGTGACATTGCAACGGCATGTACACCCAGATCAAGAATATGTTGCACAGAGGTTGGATAGAAAATTGGAATGCCACAACCGATCATGACATGTTCAGATTGATGGGGAACGGTAGATGATTTACAGGAATGGTCATCACCAAATAAAGCGACCACACCGCCATGTTCAGCCGTTCCTGCCAGATTGGCATGACGTAGTACATCGCCGGAACGGTCTACACCGGGGCCTTTGCCATACCACCATGAAGTGACGCCATCATATTTTCCCTGACCTGCAAGATTGGCTTGCTGGGTGCCCCAGATTGCGGTTGCTGCTAAATCTTCATTGATACCGGGTTGAAAGACGACATGATGATCTTTAAGTATGCCTCCAATTTGCCAAAGGAAATTGTCATAGTTACCGACGGGAGAACCGCGATAACCTGAAATAAAGCCGGCAGTGTGCAATCCGTTCAATTCATCACGGCGAGTCTGTGCTAGAGGTAACCGAACGAGTGCCTGAATGCCTGTCATATAGGCTGAACCGTGATCACTGATATATTTATCGTCCAGTGATACATCTTTAGTAGCGATCATTTTTGGAGTAACTTTTGTCGCTATATTCATTTATATCTCCTTAGAATTCTTCGTAGTTTTGACTACTTGTTTTTTCAACATCCGGTTGAATATTTGGAGTAAGTACATCATAAGAAAAAAGATTGAACAGTTCGGGTTAAAAAAAGAACTGATCAATGTATGTACATTAATGTCATTGTGGTTGATCCAAACTGGTGCAACAATGCGTAATTTAGAAAAAGATATTTACGTTATGCGCAAAAATCTTGATGGTGGACTCTTGCATGCCATGAATGCCTTCCTGAAAGTGATTGATAGCGGGAGTTTCACGGCTGCCGCTGAACAGATGGAGCTGACAACTGCGCAAGTTTCGCGATTAATTAGCGAATTAGAAGGACGTTTAGGTACAAAATTACTACAACGATCAACCCGCCAGCACGCCTTGACCGAGATTGGTGAAAGCTATGCCGAGCAGTGCCGTCAGGTGCTTGCCATGGTGGAGGAAGCTGAAGCACAGGCAATGGGTATGGCCACCAAGCCGCAGGGCCGGTTACGGGTGCTGAGTATGGCGAGTTTCGGTCATCATTATCTGGCACCGATGATGGCGGAGTTCTGTCAAACCTATCCCGACCTGACAGTTGAATATCGAACCTCACAAAATGTACCTGATTTACTGGGTAAGGGCATTGATGTCAGTCTTTACTTGACTGAATCTCTGGCAGATTCGAGATTTGTGGCGCGTCGCATTGGTACGATTTTTTCGGTGTTATGTGCTTCGCCTGCCTATCTGGAAAAGCATGGCGAACCTCAATCACTGGATGATTTGCAGCAACATGCCTGCTTACGTCTGGTCAATCCTTCGATTACACCGCAGTGGCATCTGACCAGTGAAAATAGCTGTTCGTATCAGATTGATATCAATGGCCCACTCATTGCCGATACCCCTGAATTGCTACTGGATGTGGTGCAGCAGGATATGGGTATTGCCTTGTTGCCTACCTTTTCTTCCATCGATGCAATTCGCACAGGTCGATTACGCCGTATTTTACCAGCGTGGCGTTCTCCCGATATTGGGGTATATACCTTGCTGCCGTCACGGGATTTTGTCGATGTCAAAACGCGGACGTGGCTGGAGTGGGTTGAGCAACATGTTTCTCCAAAAATACAGCAGGATACGGATTATTTTTTATAAATGATTTGAGGTGTGGTAGTAAAGAAACCCAAAATAATAAGGATTAAAATTAAAAGTAGAAAATGCTTCTTTATAAAGAAGCATTTAACACAGAGATAAACCATAAATTTTAAAAAATTGCATGAGGCATTTAATCCCAATTTTTGAATGAAATGAGATAAAGATGAGAGAGGATGATCTGGTTTTTTGCCTAATATTAAGTCTTATACCAGATGCTGAGCTATTTTAATTTATGATTAGGCACACTTGGTTTGGCAATACGCATTGGCATAATTCGACAAGCTTTTTCGGTTGAGTACCTTGCTAATATTCTGGCTGGCCTGCATCAGTTTTTCCAGATCAATGCCCGTTTCGAAGCCCATATGAGAGAGTAGATAAAACAGATCTTCAGTCGCCACATTACCAGAGGCACCTTTGGCATAAGGGCAACCACCAAGTCCTGCAAGGGATGAATCAAAAACACGAATGCCTTGCTGTAAAGACTGATAAATATTGGCAATCGCCATGCCGTAGGTATTATGGAAATGCCCAGCTAAAACGGTGCTGTCCAGTTCAGTGAGACAGGCTTGCCAGACTTTCTGAACGCGATCTGGTGTTGCCGTTCCAATGGTTTCACCTAAAGATACTTCATAGCAGCCCATGTCATAGAGTCGTTTAACAACTTTTACCACTTGCTCCGGGGCAATTGCGCCTTCATAGGGACAATCGACAATACAGGAGACATAGCCGCGCACACGGATATGCTGTGCTTTGGCTGCACTTAGCACATCCGCGAATTTTTCAAAGCTTTCGTCGATTGAGCAGTTAATATTTTTACGGGTAAAGCTTTCCGAAGCGGCGGTAAACACCGCAACCTCTTTGCATCCGACCGCTTGAGCAGTTTCAAAACCTTTGATATTGGGGGTGAGTAGGCTAAATTGCACATCGCTAGTTTGGGGAAGTTGCTTAAATAGCTCGTCACTCTGCGCCATTTGCGGCACCCATTTTGCCGACACACAGGAACCGACTTCAATCGATTTTAGACCTGCATGAATCAGGTCATTAATAAAGTTTAAGCGTTGCTCAACGCTTAAAGCCTGCTTTTCGTTTTGCAGGCCATCTCTGGGACCGACCTCCACGATTTTGACAAACTCACTCATGCAACTTCCTCCTGTGCAGGCTGAAATTCCACAAGCTCATCTCCAGCTTTGACCTGATCACCCACCTGGAAGTAGGAATCTACAATTAAGCCGTCTTTAGGCGCACGAATGGTATATTCCATTTTCATGGCTTCAAGTGTCATCAGAATATCGTCTTTCTTTACGCTATGATTGGCGCTCACCAGCACTTGGGTGACCACACCTGGCATGGGTGCTTTTAGGTGGCCTTCATCGGCTTGGCTATCTGTTTGATTGAAGTCTTGGCGAATATAAGCAAACTTATAGCTTTGTCCATTCTGGAACAAGGTAATGCCTTGCTGACTTTGGTTAAAAGACAGCTTTTGCTGAGACCCGCCAATTTGAACAGATGCCGTATGTGCATCAATCAATTGACCGGAAATCGGATAGCTTTGACCGTTATATTCTGCGGTGAAGCCATCTTTATTTGAGGCAAATTTAATTGTAATGGGCTGATCTAAATAGTTCAGTTTAATACTGTGCTGATAAGCAATATTTAAACGCCAGAGTGGTTGAGCTTGCCAAAGCTGTTTCTGGCTTGAGCAATTACTATCGAGTTTGTTAAGAAACTCAATAAATGCTGCTGCGACGATAAGCTCAGGTTTTGTCTGTTGCGGGTTAAATAGAAAATCATGTTCACGTTGAATCAGGTTGGTATCAAGCTTGGCTTGTTTAAACGATTCGCTACGAACAATTTTTTCAAGAAAGGCAATGTTGTTGCCTAAGCCATCCACATGGAATTGGCTTAAAGCATTTTGCATTTGAATAAGTGCAGCTTCACGGTTTTTACCCCATACAATCAATTTGGCAATCATAGGGTCGTAATAAGTCGTGATTTCATCGCCTTCAACAATACCGCTGTCTACACGCACATATTGGTTTTGAGTTGGGTAATGCAAATAGTCAATTTTACCGATCGCAGGTAAAAAGCCTTTTTCTGGTTCTTCGGCGTAAATACGTGCTTCGAGCGCATGGCCGTGAATTTGCAATTGGTTTTGTAGTTTAGGCAAAGGTTCGCCATAAGCCACACGAAGTTGCCATTCAATCAAGTCTTCACCTGTAATCATTTCCGTGACAGGATGCTCGACTTGTAGGCGGGTATTCATTTCCATGAAATACGCCGTACCATCTTGTTCTACAATAAACTCAACCGTACCTGCGCCCACGTAATTTACCGCGCGTGCAGCATCAATTGCAGCTTGGCGCATTGCATCGAGCTTCTCGCTTGGCATCTGTGGAGCTGGGGCTTCTTCTAACACTTTTTGGTGACGGCGTTGTACCGAACAATCGCGTTCAAACAAATGTACGTAGTTGCCATGTGTATCGCCAAATACTTGAACTTCAATATGGCGCGGTTGAATCACATAACGCTCAATCAAGACATCATCATTACCAAAGCTCGATTTGGCTTCACGTTTACAAGACGCTAAGGCATGGAGAAAATCTTCACTGCGTTCAACCAGACTCATGCCTTTGCCACCACCGCCAGCACTGGCTTTAATTAAAACAGGATAGCCAATTCGGTCTGCCTGTTGTTTTAAAAAGTCGGTATCTTGGTTGGTTCCGTGATAACCTGGTGTTAAAGGAACACCTGCTTTTTCCATTAAAGCTTTCGAGGTCGCTTTTAAGCCCATCGCTAAAATGGCATCTACTGGCGGGCCAATAAAGCAAATGTTGTGTTGTTGGCAAGCGAGTGCAAACTGGTCATTTTCTGAAAGGAAGCCGTAGCCCGGGTGAACCGCTTGGCTGCCCGTATCAATTGCTGCTTGAATAATGCGGTCAGCTTGTAAATAACTTTGTGTTGCAGGGGACTGACCAATATAAACCGCTTCATCTGCAAGTTTGACATGTTGTGCGTTTGCGTCTGCATCGGAGTAAACGGCAACCGTTGCAATACCTAATTTTTTAGCTGTGCGAATCACACGGCAAGCAATTTCGCCACGGTTCGCAATTAAAATCTTTTCAAACATGATGATCGTCCTTAATTGTTGTTATTCGAGTTAGAAACCCAAGCAGGCTGTTGTTTATTTAAAAAGGCATTTAGACCTTGTTTTGCCTCACTGCCTTGACGAACTTGAGCAATATGATGTGCTGTCTGTTGTAGCAAGTCATTGCTCATGGTCTGATTGCTCACCATTTGAATGAGTTGTTTTGATGCCGCTTGAGCATGCGGGCCACCGAGTAATAGAGCATCAATAATTTCTTGAACTTTTTTATCTAAGTCTTCGGCATCTGCTACTTCGTGCGCCAAACCAATGTGTTTGGCATCACGTGCTGAAATTCGCTCGGCAGTTAAGAAGTAACGAGAGGCTTGTCTTGCGCCAATTGCACGAATCACGTAAGGACTAATGGTAGATGGAGCAAGTCCTAAACGAACCTCAGATGTCGCAAACTTGGCGTCGGTGCTGGCAATACAAATATCACATGCCGACGCTAATCCCATACCGCCGCCAAAGGCAATGCCATGTACACGAGCAATAGTCGGTTGTTTTAGCGTTGCGAGTGCATCAAGCATTTGTGCAAGTTTTAATGCATCTGCTTCATTTTCTGCTGAAGATGCCTGACCTGCCTGTTTCATCCAGTTGAGGTCGGCACCTGCCGAAAAGCTTTTGCCGCGACCAGCTAGAACCACAACACGAATGTCATCACGTGTATTAATTTGCTTAAAACAGGCATGCAATTCTTCAATGACTGTAGTATTAAAAGCATTGTGCAATTCAGGGCGGTTCAGCCAAACATAGGCAACCTGATCTTGTTGTTCGAGTTGTAAAAATTGATAGCTCATATACACCTCTTACATGCGGAACACGCCAAATTTGGTTGGCTGGATTGGGGCGTTCATGGCCGCAGCCAAACTTAAACCAAGTACCTGACGAGTTTGCGCTGGGTCAATTACACCGTCATCCCAAAGACGGGCAGAGGCATAGTACGGATGGCCCTGACGCTCGTATTGTTCACGAATGGGTTGTTTAAATTCGTCTTCTTGTTGCGCTGACCACTGGGCACCTTTTTGCTCAATCTGATCACGTTTTAAAGTCGAGAGTACGCTCGCTGCTTGCTCGCCACCCATCACTGAAATACGAGAGTTTGGCCATGTCCATAAAAAGCGTGGTGAATAAGCACGGCCACACATCCCGTAGTTACCTGCACCAAACGAACCACCAATAATCAAGGTGAGTTTGGGTACATTTGCGGTTGCAACTGCCATCACCAATTTAGCGCCGTTTTTTGCAATCCCTTCATTTTCATACTGGCGACCCACCATAAAGCCCGTAATGTTTTGCAGGAATAACAATGGAATATTGCGCTGTGTGCATAGCTCAATAAAGTGCGCACCTTTTTGTGCAGACTCAGAGAATAAAATACCGTTATTGGCAATAATGCCGACTGGCATACCATAGAGGGACGCAAAACCGGTAATCAATGTAGAACCAAAGCGCGCCTTAAACTCATCAAAACGTGAGCCGTCCACAATACGGGCAATTACTTCACGTACATCGAAAGGTTTACGTGCATCACTTGGAACTACGCCATAGAGTTCTGCTGCATCAAATAAAGGTTCATCAACTTGTTTATTTAAGTCGTTTGGTTTTTTATTTAAGTTCGCAACAATGTTTCGTGCAATGGCAATTGCATGTTCATCATTTTCAGCTAAATGGTCAGCTACACCCGAAAGACGTGTGTGTACATCGCCACCGCCTAAGTCTTCACTACTGACTACTTCGCCAGTCGCAGCTTTTACCAGAGGAGGGCCGCCTAGGAAAATAGTACCTTGATTACGGACAATAATGGTTTCATCAGACATGGCAGGAACATAAGCACCACCTGCGGTACAACTGCCCATCACCACCGCAATCTGGGCAATTCCCAGACTCGACATACGGGCCTGATTATAGAAAATTCGTCCGAAGTGATCGCGGTCAGGGAAGACCTCATCCTGCATCGGTAAGAACGCACCGCCTGAATCGACCAGATAAATACAAGGCAAGTGATTTTGTTCGGCAATTTCCTGGGCACGTAAATGCTTTTTCACAGTCAGGGGATAATAGGTGCCACCTTTAACTGTTGCATCATTGGCGACGATCATGCAGGTCACACCGTTGACTTGTCCAATACCTGCAATCACGCCCGCAGCAGGAATATCATCTTCATAAACTTTGTAAGCAGCCAACTGACCAATTTCTAAAAACGCGGTACCCACATCAATCAGTTGATCAATACGGTCTCGTGGCAGCAGTTTACCTCTGGCGAGATGCTTTTGACGGGCATTTTCACCGCCACCGAGAGCCACTTTTTGAGCAACCTGTTGAAGGTCTGCAACCAAGGTCTGCATGGCATGCTGGTTGGTTTTGAAGTCTTCACTTCGAACATTGATCTTGCTGTGTAATTGGTTCATACGCTGCGTCCTTATTGTTTATTATTATTTGGTTTCATTGAACAGTTCGCGGCCAATCAGCATACGGCGAATTTCAGAAGTGCCTGCACCAATTTCATAAAGTTTGGCATCACGCCATAAACGGCCTGCAGCGTATTCATTGATATAACCATTGCCGCCTAAAGTCTGAATGGTTTCACCTGCCATCCATGTGGCTTTTTCAGCCGCATATAAAATCGCACTGGCTGCATCTTTACGTAAGCTACGGTCATGATCAGCTTTGTCACAGGCTGCACCCACGGCATAGACCAGGGCTTTACATGCCAGCCAGGTGGAATACATGTCGGCCAGTTTGCCTTGCATAAGCTGGAATTCACCTAAAGCCTGACCAAACTGTTCACGTTCATGTAAATAAGGAATCACCACATCCAGACAGGCATCCATAATGCCAAGCGGGCCAGCACTTAATACAGCACGTTCATAATCCAGACCACTCATCAGTACTTTGGCACCGTTACCGACACCGCCCAATACGTTTTCGGCAGGTACTTCAACATTGTCAAAAAATAGCGGGTAAGTGTTAGAGCCACGCATACCCAGTTTGTCTAAATGGTTACCGTGACTAAAGCCTTTCATGCCTTTTTCAATCAGGAAGGCGGTCATGCCTTTGGCACCTGCCTGTGGATCAGTTTTGGCATACACCACCAGTACATCGGCATCACCGCCGTTGGTGATCCACATTTTAGAACCATTGAGAACAAAATGATCACCTTTTGGCTCGGCACGCAGTTTCATGCTGACCACATCGGAACCTGCATTCGGTTCTGACATTGCCAAAGCACCGACAAAGTCACCTGAAATCAGTTTTGGTAAATATTTCTGTTTCTGTTGTTCGCTACCGTTCCGGTTAATCTGGTTGATACACAAGTTGGAATGCGCACCATAAGAAAGCCCGATGGAGGCAGATGCGCGTGAAATTTCCTGTAGCACAATAATGTGTGCCAGATAGCCTAAATTGGTGCCGCCGTATTCTTCAGAAACGGTAAGACCGAGCAGGCCCATATCACCAAATTTTTTCCAGAGCTGGGCCGGGAATAGATTGTCCTGATCAACTTGCTGGGCAATGGGTGCAATTTCCTTTGCACAAAATGCAGCTACTGAATCTTGTAGCGCAATTAACGTTTCATCCAGACCAAAATTCAAGCTACGTAAGTTCATTGTATCGTCATCCCATTGGTTATATTTGTTGTTCCAAAAAGCGTTGTTGTATGTGCTTAAGAAGTACCATACAATGATTTTTTGAAAAAGTGAATAGTGATTCATAAAATGATTTACAATTCATTTTATTTGGTAGAGAATAAAATTCATGAGCTATAAACGATCATCTTTGATGCAGGAGCGGATGGAACAAAATCGCAAAGCGATTTTGAGTTCAGCCAGAAAATTGATTTCGGAGGGAGGGTTTAAGGACGCACAAATACAAACCATTGCTGAGCAAGCAGGTGTTTCAAGTGGGCTGGTGTATCGTTATTTTGATAATAAAAGTCAGGTGCTGATTGAAGTTTTATCCGAGGCGATTAATACCGAACTATTGGTAATTGATTCGATTACCGAAAGTAATTTAAGCGCACAGCAGAAATTACATAAGGCTGTTACCAGCTTTGTAAAACGGGCACTGAATAGTCCTCAGCTGGCCTATTCACTCATGTTTGAACCTGTTGATTCTACAGTTGAACATGAGCGTTTCCGTGTGAAACAGCTGATTAAACAGAGTATTAAAAAAATCCTTGCAGATGGAAATGCAAGTGGTGAGTTTGTGCTGGAGGATCTTAATACCGCAGCGCTGTGTGTAGTGGGTGCCATGACCTATGTGGTGGTTGAACCTTTAGATCCAGCGCAAAATATCAAGTTTGATCAGCAGTATAAAAACTATTTTTCCAAGCAGATTGCTGACTTTTGTGTGGATGCGGTGCAAAAAAAGTAAGGCCAACAGCATCATTAGAATGACACAACAGGATGTTGGAAAAGTAGCTGTACTCAAAATAATTAGATGACTGAAAACAGAATTACAAAGAATCAAGGAGAGTGATTCAATGCAACAACAACGGTTAAGCTATGTCTCTGGAACCAGTTCTCAGCCTCTGTTGGGGATGACGATTGGAGAAAAATTTGATCAGGCCTGTGCGCAATATGCGGAGCAGGAGGCTATTGTTAGTGCTCATCAGAACAGACGATTGAGTTATAAGGCATTGCAGGATGAAGTCAATGCCTTTGCTTGTAGCCTGTTAAAACTGGGATTAAAAAAGGGCGATCGTTTAGCGATTTGGTCTCCGAATTGTGTGGAATGGACCGTGACGCAGTTTGCAGCCGCAAAAGCCGGCATTATTCTGGTTAATCTGAATACGGCCTACAAAAGCCATGAACTGGAATACGTACTGAACAAGGTGGCCTGTAAAGGGCTGATCATTGCAGCGCAATTCAAGACCACAGACTATCAGGAATTACTAATCAAGATTGCACCTGAACTGGCATTGAGTGCAGATAAGGTACTTCATTCAGCACGTTTACCGCATTTAAAATATGTCATTAAAATTGATGAGCAGCAGCATAGCGGTATTCACCGTTTTAGCGATCTGGTCGGACAGCCGACACCCCAGCAACTCGAGCAGCTACATGCTTTAGCCCAGCATTTGCAGTTTGATGAAACCATTAATATCCAATTTACTTCCGGCACCACGGGAAATCCGAAAGGAACCATGCTGACCCATCACAATATTCTCAATAATGGTTATTTTGTCGGTGAAGGCATTGGTTTAACCCCGCAGGATCGGGTCTGTATTTCAGTGCCTTTATTCCATTGTTTTGGCATGGTCATGGGGAATCTAGCCTGTATCACCCACGGTTCAACCATGGTGTATCCAGCCGCTGTCTTTAATCCGCTAGAGTCTTTAAAAACCATCCATCAGGAAAAATGCACCGCAGCTTACGGGGTGCCGACCATGTTTATTGCCATGTTAGAGCATGAGCAATTTACCGAATTCGATTTATCCAGTTTACGTACAGGCATCATGGCAGGCAGTCCATGTCCGAGAGAAATCATGCAGCGGGTCATAGACCGCATGCACATGTCTGACATTACCATTTGTTATGGCATGACCGAGACGTCACCGGTCAGTGCACAAAGTTATATTGATGATTCCATTGATAAACGGGTCAGTACAGTTGGACATGTACATCCGCATCTGGAAGTCAAAATTGTCGATCTGGAAGGCGAGATTGTTCAGCAAGGTGTATTGGGTGAACTTTGTGTCCGTGGCTATTCAGTCATGGCAGGTTATTGGGATGAACCTGAAAAAACCAAAGAGGTCATTGATGCGGCAGGCTGGATGCATACCGGTGATATCGCAGAAATGGATCAAGACGGTTTTATCAAAATCAAAGGCCGTATTAAAGATGTGGTGATCCGTGGCGGGGAAAACCTGTTTCCGAAGGAAATCGAAGATTTCTTATATACCCATCCCGATATTTCGGATGTTCAGGTGATTGGTCTGCCAGACAGCCGTTATGGCGAGGAACTCTGCGCCTGCATTATTTTGCATGAACATCATCAATGTGATGAAGACAGTATTAGACACTTCTGCAAAGAACATATTTCACATAATAAAGTGCCACGCTATGTCAAATTCTTTGCTGAATTCCCCATGACAGCCTCAGGCAAAGCACAGAAATTTAAATTGCAGGAAATCATGCGTGCCGAGTTAAACCTGACAGCAGAAGTCTTTGATTAAAATTAAGCACGGAGGGATCATTCAGGATTTTAGTGATTGCTGAGTGCCACGTGACTAGAAACAGGGGATGAAATGGCCAAAGATTTTAATAGCCAGAAAGTGGTGGAGCGTTATGACCAGCATATTCGTTGTCTGATTCCGGGCTACGAGCTGATGCATCAGCAAGTCGATGCCATTTTACAGGCCAGTTTGAAAAGTGATGCGCATATTCTGGTGGTGGGTTGCGGCACAGGCTATGAGCTTGAATATCTACTGAATAAGCATCCACGCTGGTCTTTTACCGCTGTTGATCCTTCTCTCGCCATGCTGCAAAAGGCTCAAGCGCAAATTCAGGCAATCGGGCAGCAAGCTCGCGTTAACTTTGTACATGGAGAGACAACTTGTTTATCCGAACTGCAAAGGTTTGATGCCGCACTTTGTATTCTCGTTGCTCATTTTATTGCGCATGCGATCAAGCCCGTTTTCTTTTCCGAAATCGCAAAGCGTTTAAAAAGCAGTGGCATTTTATTGACCTACGATTTGATGCATTGTGAAGACACAGTGCAAATGAAAGCCTTGCCACTGTTATGTCAGGCCAATGGACTGAGCGTAGCGCAGAGTCAGGCGATGATGGAACGTTTAGGACAGGATTTTTACACGCTGTCTTTAACGGATTATCAGCACCTGCTTAGTCAGGCTGGTTTTAGCCATATCCATGTTTATAGCCAGACCTTGGCCTATCAGGGGCTGATTGCACAGAAGAATTAAGCTGATCAGTGGCGATTGTCATGTTTGGACAATTCGGCTTTGGCTTGCTGTTGCCATTTAAGAATAGAAAGACCTAACAAGGATTGAAACAGAGGAGGTACGAACTAAATAAATCAAATGGTTTTGATTTTTAAAATAAAAAATGTGCTGGGAAATTGCGATTCAGGCAAAGGAAAAACACAAATAAACAATGATCTTAAAAGGTCGGGAAGATCAGCGAAAAAGGAAATTGATTTAAATGGATAAGTTTATTTTAACGGTACAAAAAAGTCTGTTGGCGCTGTCAGTTATAACGATGATGTCACCTGTTTATGCAGCAACGGATCAGGCCGAAATTGCACAACTCCGACAGGAAGTACAACAATTAAGGGCGATGTTGCAGCAATATGTGCAGCAAAAAGCTCCTGTACAACCTGCCAATCCAGTGGCTGTGACGGCTTCACCCCAAGAGACAACAGCCCCTAAGCTGAACCTGAGTAAAGGCGGTGCAGAGGTCAATTTATATGGTTATATCCGTGCCGATGCCTCTTATCAGGCCAAAGGTGCATCGACCATGTATAACAATATCAGTGCTGTGCCACTGGAACACACGGCAGAGGAAGCACAGCAAAAAGACCGTTTACACTCAACCGTCAATGTCACGCGTCTGGGGCTAAACTTTAAAACACCGAGTGTCGCTGGCGAGGTGGGCGGTAAGTTGGAAATGGATTTCTTTGGGGGCGCAACGCGGGATCAATTCCGTATCCGTCATGCGTATATCACTTTGGATCAGTGGCTGATCGGTCAGACCTGGTCAACGTTTATTGCACCTGAATACTATCCGGAAACGGTGGATGCCGGAACTTTTGTGGGCGGTGCCTTGCAACGTTCACCGATGCTGCGCTATAGCGATAAGCTCTCGGCAAACACCAGTTTTGCGGTCGCGATTGAAGACCCAAAATATACTGCGACTTCAGATCCGGACAATGAAATGCGTATGCCTGCCTTGGTGGGACGCCTCAATCATAAATTTGACAATGGCTCGCTATTATCAGGCCGAACGTTTATGGCTGAGAAAAAAACCAGTACCGACAAGCAATGGGCATGGGGTGTTGGGCTAGGGGGCAAATATCAATTGAGTCCGCAAACCTTTTTAAAAGCTGATTATTACCATGTCAAAGGGGATGGTCGCTTTCTGCTCTGGGCCAATAATAGTTATGTGATTGATGATCAAAATAATATTCAGAGCAACGAATTCGATACGATTTCTGCGGGCATCACCCATCAGTTTAATTCCCAGCTGCGCTCCACTTTAGGTTATGGCTATATGAAGGCCAAGGATGACAATCGCTTTGCTGAAATCCAGAAAAGCAATCTCACCCAGAATAAAGAATTATGGCAGGGCTGGATTAATGCGATGTACAACCCGTACAAGCCAATTATCTTGGGCGTGGAATATGTCTATGGCGAGCGTGAAACCTTCGACGGCCGTAACGGGATTGATAATCGCGTTAACATGATGGCGAGTTACGACTTTTAATTAAGGATTTGAATAATATTGTTTTTCTTTAGGATGCACTATGTTGTTTTAAAAAATAAACAGGGATTTATCTCATTGAGGAGATGTATAAATGACGGATTCGAGGCTGAATGTCAATGCAATCATTGACCAGGCAAAATTTACCCCTTTTCACTGGAGTATTTTGCTCTGGTGTTTACTGATTATTATTTTTGACGGTTATGACTTGGTAATTTATGGTGTAGTTTTGCCTGTGCTGATGCAAGAGTGGTCACTCACAGCGGTACAGGCAGGTATGCTGGCCAGTACTGCGATATGTGGAATGATGATTGGTGGCATATTTTTTGGTGCTTTGGCTGATAAAATTGGTCGAAAAAATGTCATCTTGATTTGTGTGGCTTTTTTTAGCGGTTTTACCTTTTTAGGTGCTTTTGCATCAAGTCCTTTTGAGTTTGGTGCCTTGAGATTTTTGGCTGGTTTGGGGATTGGGGGGGTAATGCCGAATCTGGTGGCATTAACCTCTGAATATGCACCAAAGCGCATACGCAGTACCTTGGTGGGGAGCATGTTTAGTGGCTATGCGATTGGTGGAATGATTTCTGCATTGCTCGGCAGTTATCTGGTAGAAAGCCAAGGCTGGCAAATCATGTTCCTGATTGCAGGTATTCCCTTACTATTATTACCGATTCTATGGAAGTTCTTACCCGAGTCCTTAACCTTCTTGGTTAAAACTGGCAAGACTGAGCAGGCTTATACCATTATCCAAAAAATCGCACCCGAACAAGCATTAAGCCGCAATACACGATTATATTTAAATGAAGATAATCTGGTGACAGGGAGCTCTGCTAAAGCACTATTCCAGCAAGGTCGTGCGTTAAGTACATTCATGTTCTGGGTATTATTCTTTATGTGCCTGCTGATGGTTTATACCCTAAATAGCTGGTTACCGAAACTGATGCTGGCAGCAGGTTATTCATTAGGCAAAAGTATTTTATTCCTGCTGGCGTTGAATGTCGGTGCCATGATTGGTGCGATCGCAGGAGGAATCCTTGCAGATAAATTCCATTTGAAGCCGGTGATTTTAACCATGTTTGTTGCTGGCGTTTTTGCGTTGCTAGGACTGGGCTATAACTCGCCAGTATATGTGTTATATGGTTTGGTGACAGTAGCGGGGGCAGCAACAATTGGAACATCAATCCTGCTTTATAGTTATGTCGCTCAATACTATCCTTTAAGTATTCGTTCCACGGGTATTGGCTGTGCTTCTTCAGTAGGGCGACTGGGTGCAGTTGTTGGGCCAATTTTGACTGGGATATTACTGAGTTTAGGGCTGCCACATAAACTCAATTTTGTGATGATTGCCATTCCAGCCATCATTGCGATCTTTGCCATATCAATGCTAAAACGGCACGAGTCAGATCATGGCAGTAAAATGACAGACAACTCCAGGCTAAAGGCAGCAGAAACAGGCGAAGTTTAACCAGTATTATTAATCTCTGGAACAGGAAAGTCGATGGTGTTTGCAATCGGCTTTTTGTTTTGTCTAAAAATGCACTAACTTAGCGGTATAATTCTAGTTTTTAGAATATCCATAAATGCTTTTAACACCATATTGTAATTTTTGCCTTTATGGGTAATCAGGCAAATCGGAGTGCTATGATGAATGACCTGTTGCAGAACCGGTTGCATAAAACCATCATCGACCCATTTCTTGGCATAGTGATCGGGCAGGAAGCCAAGAAATTTCCCGGTCAGGATCATAAAAGCAATGCCTTCACGGTCACTGGCGGTGGCTGAACAGTCCAGAAGTTGATGTAGTTTCGATGCTTCTGCAGTCATTGCATAATTCGGCAGCACCGCTTGCCAGTTATTCAGATCCTTCGATTTGATTTCATCCAGATGATTAAACAAAGGATGATTTTTGCCGCAATAGAGAAATGACTTTTCTTCATATAAATGTAAATAATCCAGTCCAGACAAGGGCGTCACCAGAGGAATTACGCCCGCGTGTAAACGGTTGTCCAGTACCCGGCATTCGATATCGGAAAGGGTGCTCATACTGATATTAATTACCACTTCTGCATTTTCTTCCGCAAGTTGGGCCAGCGTATTGGTGATATACAGACTGGGCATGGTCACCAGATTATTAATAATCCCGATATTAAATTCTCCCTTGAGCTGGTTGTGCATCTGATTGATTTTGGCACGGAAGTCTTCAATCGAAGCCGTTAGAACTTCGATATATTCCAAAATTTCCCGTCCTTCGTCGGTGAGGGCAAAGCCGGCACGTCCACGCTGACACAGCCGGATGCCTAGGCGATTTTCCAGATCACTCATGTGCAGACTGATGGCTGAGCGACTAATCCCAAGAATACTTTCAGCGGAACTAAAACTATGGCAGTCACAAACCGTTTTAAATATTTTAAGAAGTTTTATATCAAAATCAGTCACTTGATTTAATTTTTTCGGTTTCATTTAGTTTTGCTTTTTTATATCTAAACTCAAGACAATTTGAATTTATCAAAACTATTTGGCTCTGTACACTCCAGAGATAACCACAAAACAAGAAGAGTGATTATGTTTGATATCGATACCGCAAATGACCGTGATGAAGCATTGGAAGCAACATCACCAAGCGCCCAGATGAACCTCAATTATCAAGCACACTGGATGCCATTTTCTGCCAACCGTAACTTCCATAAAGACCCACGTATCATTGTGGGAGCGAAAGGCGCCTATTTAATGGATAGCACAGGCCGTGAAGTCTATGATTCCTTGTCTGGGTTATGGACATGTGGGGCAGGGCATACTTTGCCGGAAATCCAGCAGGCGGTGAGCCAGCAGTTATCAAAACTGGATTATTCTCCTGGCTTCCAGTTTGGGCATCCCTTGTCGTTTCAACTGGCAGAAAAAATTATTCAGCACATGCCTGAAAAATTGCAACATGTATTTTTTACGGATTCTGGATCGGAATCAGCTGATACTGCAATCAAGATGGCGCGTGCCTATTGGCGGATTAAGGGGAAACCCAGCAAGACCAAACTGATTGGCCGTGCGCGTGGTTACCACGGCGTCAATGTCGCAGGAACCAGCCTTGGCGGAATCGGCGGCAACCGTAAAATGTTTGGTCAGTTGATGGATGTGGATCATTTGCCTCATACCTTGCAACCCGACTTGAGTTTTACCAAAGGCTGTGCAGAAACAGGCGGGATTGAGCTGGCAGATGAACTGCTCAAGCTGATCGAGTTACATGATGCGTCCAATATTGCAGCTGTGATTATTGAGCCTGTTTCAGGCTCTGCAGGCTGTATTGTACCGCCGACCGGTTATTTAAAACGACTCCGGGAAATCTGTGACCAGCACGATATCTTGTTGATTTTTGATGAGGTGATTACTGGCTTTGGTCGTATGGGGAAATGGACCGCAGCCGAGTACTTTGGTGTCGCCCCCGATATTTTAAATTTTGCCAAACAGATTACCAATGGTGCAATTCCACTCGGTGGAGTTGTGGCAAGTCATGACATCTATGACGCTTTCATGCAGCAAGATTTACCTGAGCATGCGGTTGAGTTCACGCATGGTTATACCTATTCCGCACATCCGGTGGCCTGTGCAGCAGCTTTAGCCACACTGGATGTGTTGGAAAAACAGAATTTATTGGCGCAATCTGCGGCATTGGCACCAAGCTTTGAAACACTCCTACATGAATTAAAAGGTGCACCACATATTCTGGATATCCGTAATTGTGGACTGATTGGTGCTGTACAACTGGCGCCACGCGATGGTGATGCCACGATCCGAGGTTTTGAACTTGGAATGAAACTTTGGAAAGCCGGTTTCTTTGTCCGTTTTGGTGGGGATACCTTGCAGTTTGGCCCAATGTTTAATAGCACCGAGGCGCAATTATCAAGATTGATGAATGCGGTTGGCGATGCACTTTATCAGGTGAAATAAATTCAATTTTTAACTCAAAAGCAAATCAATCGGAAGACATGATCCCATACAAGGAATAAGAGATGAATAACTTAGAACATTTTTCAAGTGAAACGACGCAAAGCCATGATGGTCAAGCAGCACAGGCAACGCAGGTGCTTGGACATTTTATTAATGGAAAGGTGGTGTCCAAGTCTGCCAAAAGACAGCCTGTTTATAATCCGGCAACAGGTGAAATCAGTAAAGTGGTTGAAATTGCAGATTCTCAAACGGTGAATCAAGTGGTTCACGTGGCAGAGCAGGCTTTTCCGGCATGGCGTGACACACCAGTAATCAAGCGTGCGCGCGTGATGTTTAAGTTCAAACAGTTACTGGAAGAAAATGCTGAAAAAATCTGTGAACTGATTGGACAGGAGCATGGCAAGATTTCCCATGATGCGAAAGGGGAACTGCAACGCGGCATTGAAAATGTAGAATACGCCTGTGGTGCACCAGAGCTACTCAAAGGTGAATATTCAAAAAATGTCGGGCCAGATATCGACTCGTGGAGTGAATTTCAGCCTTTAGGTGTAGTTGCAGGCATTACCCCGTTTAATTTCCCCGCAATGGTGGCGTTGTGGATGTTCCCGATGGCACTGGTCTGTGGTAACTGTTTTGTATTAAAGCCTTCAGAAAAAGCACCGTCAGTCGTATTATTCCTGGCTGAATTACTAAAACAGGCGGGTTTACCCGATGGGGTATTTAATGTGGTGAACGGTGATAAAGAAGCCGTCGATACCTTATTACACCATCCAAAAATTCAGGCGGTCAGTTTTGTCGGTTCAACCCCTATCGCTGAATATATCTATCGCACGGCCACTGCAGCAGGTAAGCGTTGTCAGGCCTTGGGCGGTGCAAAAAACCATGCCATTATTATGCCCGATGCAGATATTGATAATGTGGTGACTTCATTATTAGGTGCTGCTTTCGGTTCTTCCGGCGAGCGTTGTATGGCACTTTCAGTCGCCGTGGCGATTGGTGATGAAGTCGCAAATATTGTGATTGAGAAGCTGACCCAAGAAATGCAGAAACTGAAATTTGGGCATTATGCCGATAGCAATAATGATTTTGGCCCCTTGATCACGCAAGCCCATAAAGATAAGGTGCAAGCCTACATTCAGAGTGCAGAACAGCAAGGTGCAAAAATTGTGGTCGATGGTCGTGATGCCAAACCTGCTGGTTATGAAAATGGTTTCTTTGTCGGGCCGACCTTGATTGATCAGGTCACACCGAAGATGACTAGCTATCAACAGGAAATTTTTGGGCCCGTATTGCAAGTGATGCGGGTAGATACCATGCAGCAAGCCATGCAACTGATCAATGAGCATGAATATGGTAACGGAACCTGTATCTATACCCGTGATGGTGAAGCCGCCCGTTATTTTAGCAGTCATATCCAGGTCGGTATGGTCGGGATCAATGTGCCTTTACCCGTGCCGGTGGCCTATCATAGCTTTGGTGGCTGGAAGCGTTCATTATTTGGTGATCTCCATGCCTATGGCCCGGATGGCGTGCGTTTCTATACCCGTCGCAAAACCATTACCCAACGCTGGCCTTCTGCGCAAGTCCGTGAAGCCAAACAGTTCGCGATGCCAACTTTAAATTAATTTTTGCATCAAGGGAAAACCTGAGTTTTCCCTTTTTCTTTGGATAGGAATTAAAACATGTCGTGAACTAACCCAAATTATTTTAAGGAATAAAATATGGATAGCGTTAAAACAAAAAAATTAGGCGAAGGACTTTCAAATCGCCACATTACAATGATTAGTATCGGCGGTGTGATTGGTGCAGGTTTATTTGTCGGTTCATCGGCCGCGATCGCCAAGGCAGGCCCTGCAGTGATTCTGGCCTACCTGACCACCAGCATCATGGTGTTTCTAGTGATGCGTATGCTCGGAGAAATGGCCGTATTGGAACCCGATACCGGTTCATTTTCAACTTATGCACGTAAGGCGATAGGTCCCTGGGCAGGATTTACGATTGGCTGGTTATATTGGTGGTTCTGGGTATTGGCGATTCCTGTCGAAGCGATTGCGGGTGCGCAAATTTTATATTCATGGTTTCCTTATTTTTCGGTTTCCACTTATGCTTTCTGTTTTATCGTTTTTTTGAGTCTGGCCAACTTTTTCAGTACCAAAAGTTTTGGTGAATTTGAGTTCTGGTTCTCTTTAATCAAAGTGGTTGCCATTATTGGATTTATTATCATTGGTATATTGGCGATTTCCGGGTTCTGGCCTTTAGCGCAAAATGTCAGCGGTGTTGCCAATTTATACAACAATTCGGGATTCATGCCACATGGCGTTGGCGGCATTTTAGCCGCAATCCTGATTACGGCATTTTCATTTTTCGGTGTGGAGATTGTGTCGATTGCAGCAGCAGAATCCTCTAATCCGCAACAGAAAATAAGACGGGCCACCAATCTGGTGCTATACCGTATTATCCTATTCTTTGTGGTCTCGATGTTTATTGCGGTCGCCCTGGTCGACTGGCGCTCACCAGATTTGCAAAAGTATGGCACTTTCCAGTATGTCCTGATGAGCCTGAATGTTCCCGGAACTAAACTTATTATTGATGCGGTCGTATTTATTGCAGTCGCAAGCTGTATGAATGCGGCGATCTATACCTCCTCGCGTATGTTATTCCGTTTAGGTACCCGTCATGAAGCACCGAGCAAAGTTACCCATATCAATTACGCGGGTGTACCTGTAGTTGCGGTGTTCTCCTCAACATTTATTGGCCTTATTTGTTGTGTCATCAATTATGCATTTCCAGGCAAGGTGTTCGGGTTGTTACTCTCCAGTACCGGTTCAATTGCCTTACTGGTCTATCTGGTGATTGCATTTTCACAACTACGCTTAAGAACAAAACTGGAAAAAGCTGGCGTGGAAGTGCCATTTAAAATGTGGTTATTTCCTTGGTTAACCTGGTTCGTGATCCTCATTATCCTGAGTGTATTGGCTTATATGTTCTTTTCACCGCAGTATAGTTATGAAACGACCTTATCCTTGAGTGTCACCATAGGCGTGGTGATTTGTGGACTGATTGTGACCCGAAAGAAGAAAACCACTAGAACTGTAGTGATGCATCTTGATGGATAGCAAGAGAAGCAAAATAGAACCTTGTCTTGTTCGGCTAAGGTTCTATTTTTAGATAAAAATGAATTAACTGGGGGCCGGGAATAATAATAGATTAGAAATATTGTCTTGCAAACATACGGCACTCGGCGATCAGGGCCAGCAGATTTGGATCGCGCTCTTTACTTTTAAGAAATACCAGACCAATTTCCTGTTTGATCTGATAAGGGGCCTGTAGTGGAATAAGTTTGACCGAGCTTTCATAAATTGTTGAGATGCGCCCCGGCAACAGGGCCAAACCTACACCCGTGCTGACCATACTGATCAAGGTAAAAATATCACTGACTTGTAAAAACACTTTGGGATCGATGCCAGCCTTTTCAAACAAAATGTCCGAATCATTGCGCGTTGCAAAGCCTTGTGAAAGGGTTAAAAATTTTTCGTCTTTCAAGCTGCTCAGGTCGATATTGTCCAGGGTCGCCAATGCAGAGTTTTTATTGACAGCTAAATAAATATTGTCCTGAAACATCGGCAGTTTTTCAAAATCAGCATCGCAGGTGGTGTCATTTAGTGCCACAATGATGGCATCCAGTTCAGTCGATTTCAGTTTCTTGACCAGATCCAGATTTGAGCTGAGCAGCAACTGGATGTCCAGCTCGCCTCGTCTTAATTTCAATCCGCTAATAACATTAGGAATGGTATTGACCGTCAAGGAATAGAGTGAACCCAGTTTTAAAATTTTTGCAGCAAAGCCTGCTGCTTCACGGGTTTTATTGACAGCATTGAGCAGATCCTGAACCAGTTGTTGCGAATGCTCCTGTAACACGTAGGCACTTTTCAGGGGGATCAGGTTTCGTCCTTCATTTTTAAATAAAGGACAACCCAGAGAACTTTCCAGTGAATGCAGGGCCTTATGCACACTGACATTACTGATTTGCATTTCATCAGCAGTTTTTGACAAGTTGCCATGGCGCATAAACGCTAAAAAAATCTGGATTTTTTTCAGGGTCAGTTCTTCTTCTATTTTCATGCACACATCTAGATTAAAATAATGAAAACAATTGTATAGACTTAATGACAGGCTGGGGTAGCAGGATTGTTTCTTATTGAAAAGCGGATACAGCCTGCGCAAAAAACCTGTTTTAGAAATATAACCCGGTCGCTCAACTGAATTTTAAGGAACTATGCTTTAAAGCGGGAACAATACTGACCTGATGTGCCAGTATTGTCCTGAGACTCTACTGATTCAGGTAATTCGTTACGGCATTAAAGAACAGGGCATTTTTCATTTTCAATCTCTGCCGATGGACGGGCGGAATCCCAGGCACTCCATTGTACCATCACAATATTATTTTTAGGATTAATCGCCATTCTTTGCCCGAATATACCGCGTCCCCAGAAGGTCGTATCCATATTTTTCGAGCTTAAGGGGGCACTGAGGTTGGATGATAATTCCACCATTCATAGCTGTACTGGTTTTTTAATATATTTAAGGAGAAATATAATTAAGGGAATACTACCATCTAAGGTGTCAAATATTATGCCTTGGTTTCATTTATCTTAATTTCCAATGTAATTTAGTCCATTGAAACTGTAGGGGGAAGGAATTCTTTAACTGTAGCAAAAAACGGTTGAGATCAGTGCCATTAAAGGCAATAAAGAACCATGTTTCAAGCTTGTCATCCTATCTAGCCGAGACATCAGGAAATGGATATACCGTTTCATAAATCAAATACAATTATTCGTTTATATGAATTTGATTGGTTAAGTTTAATTTGATAGTGTCTGTATTTGGATAACTTAGTAGTCTAGACTTAAAATGGCGACTGATCGTTTAGGTGATATGCAACTTTTCGTAGAGGCAACAGAATTAAAGAGTTTATCTGCCGCCGGTCGTAAGATGGGAATCTCGCCCGCAGCCGCCAGCGCCCGATTAATAAAGCTGGAATCTTCACTCGAAGCTAAGTTATTTGATCGTACAACCCGCAGTTTAAGGCTAACTGATGAAGGACAGGTTTTTTTAAGATATTGTAGAATTGCCTTACAAGCTATAGAGGATGCAGAAATTGCTTTGCAAGATAAACAGTCTGCAGTCAAAGGAAAAATTAGAATTTCTGTCGCAGTTGATTTAGGCCGTAATTTGATTAGTCAATGGATTGAGGAGTTTAGTCTGATTTATCAGCACCTCAGTATTTCACTGACCTTAACTGATTCAAACTCTAATCTGATCCACGATGATATTGATATTGCTATCAGATTTGGCCTGCCAGATAATGATTTGCTGGTCGCCCGTTATCTGGCGCCTAACTGGCGCGTACTCTGCGCATCACCAGTATATCTGGAAAAATATGGTATACCTGAAAGACCTTTGGACCTAGCTAAACATAAGTTTATTGTTCTTGTGACAGAGAGTGGTCCCTTAAATGAATATTATTTTAATTTTGATAACCAACATTCAAAATACGTGGTGCCAATGGAGACTGCATGGGAAACTAATGATAGTGTTCAAGCCAGAATGTGGGCTTTGGCAGGTCACGGCATTACAAGAAAAATTATTTGGGATGTCGCTTCGGATCTAAAAAAAGGGAATCTACAAGCAATTTTGACGCAAGGAATAGTGCGAGAAGTGGGGATTCATGCAGTCATGCATAAGAATAAATATATTGCACCAAGAATCCGCTTCTTTCTGGATTTTCTGGTTAAAAAATTTGAGGTTCTGACCCCTCATATGCTAGATCAGCTTCCGCAGCCCAAAAGCTGATATTTTTAATACAATGAGCTTGAATGGTTTGGCCGGGTTTTCTGTTCTCGAATATAATCTCTTGGATTTTTACCAGTCCAGCTTCTAAAAGCTCTAGAAAATGCATTGATATGGCTATAACCAAGAATATCAGAGATTTCTTGAATACTTTTATTGGATGAAATCAATTGTTTGGTCAGCATAAATTTTTTCATCTGTATTAAAGAAGAAAAGGTTGTATTAGCTAGCATCAACTCTCTCTTTAGGACCCTTTCAGAGACACGCAGCTTTTTTGCTGTATCTGTGAGTGTCGGAAAGCCCTCATGAGGTATCAGTTTGATATTTTTATGCACTAAAGAAATAATTTTGCTCTTCTGATTTTGAGCAATTAAATATTCTTCCTTAACATGATGAATGGCAAAATTATAAGCTGGTTTTGAACTGAATTTAAGGGGAAGATCCAGACATTTAAGATCAAAGATGATCTGGTTTTTATCCTGATTGAATTTAAACGGGGGAAGGTGCTTTTCAAAAGCAGCATGATAAGAGTTTTGCGCCCACTTCAGTTGTACATACAAACCCGTAATTTCATAATCTGTAATTTCTTTAAGATTCGTAATGATATTCACAATAGCTACTTCAGTAAGAAACCGACTAATTGCCTCTTTTTTTTCTAAATCCATGCCTTTGGGAAGCTCATAAAGAGGGTGAATGGTGATGATAACCTTATTATTTTTATTATGAATTTGAAAGTCCATCTTATGAAGGCGAATGTTAAAGTATTTTTGTAGATCCAGAATTACATTACCAAGCGTATCATTTGAAAGCATGGCAAATCCAAGGGTTTCATGTGATGTAACTCGACAGTTAAGTCCAAACCTATATCCAATACCTTGTTCTGGAAGACGTTCGAGCAAATTGGAAATAATTTTAATCCAGTCAGAAAATTTTAATGTTTCAGGTGGATTGTCACTAAATAAACATAAGGGAATCGATATTTTTCTTATAAGTTCCTGTTTTGAAATAAAATAATCAGCAGCTATGTCAAGCAAAATATTAAGATAATTACTATGAATCATGATGGAGTTATGCTCTTTCAGAATGGATCATATAAGACAGGAAGGGCCAAAGCATGAAATTCATTTTAGTGAAGCGTTTTACAATTGTTAATGTGGCCTAAAATTGAATAACTTTCAATTTTAAATTGAAAAATACATATTTTCTCCTAATTATTTTGTACTTTGTTAAACAGATGTAAATTTTTAGGGAGTTTTTATTTTTTAGTCTTAGTAAATATTTTTTAATTATGAGCCTATAATTTTTATTATTAACATTAAAATCAATTGTTTATTTTTATTGGTTGGGTATTGCGTTTAGATAGAATCTTCTGTCTTTAAAGAAAATAAAAGGTTAGCTATTTGAATTTATTTATAGATAATAGATAAATTTTATCAATATAATTAAAATAGAAGTTTAGTTATAAAGATGTTAGAGTTTAATGTTATTTTAAATTAAATAGTGCAAAACACTTCAATTTATATTAGTTTTTAAGTCGATACTTTTAAAATGATAACGCCAGATACAATCAAGCTGACATAAAAAAACTTTTCCAAGCTCCTACGCTCATTCCAAAAGAAAACTCCCATCAGGATGGTTCCAACAACTCCTATTCCTGTATAAACTGCATAGGCAATTGAAACATCAATAGTTTCCATGGCCATATGTAATAAAAATAGTGAAGATGAAAGTGAGATTGCATAGAGTGGTATCGCGGTTCGGTATTTTTTCTGAGTAATATCCCTTATACTTTTCACCACAAATATTTCCAGTATTCCAGATGCAATTAATAATAGCCAGCTCATTATTTAATCTCCAATTTGTTTTAACTTCACAACACCAGTAATGATCAATACAATGGCAACCAATGAAATAGGTCTGAAAGGATTGTCTATCACATAGATATCAAAGATAAATGTTCCTACTGTTCCAAAAACCACAAAAAATACATAGGCATACGATGCTTTTATTTTTTTTGCCGCTAGTAATAAAAACAGAAAACTGCCAATGATAAAGAAAATCGTGAATAACCATTCAATAAGACTTTCAGCGTATTTCAAACCAATTGCCCATAGGATTTCAAATAAACTGGCAATCAACAAATATAACCAAACCATAAGAACGCACCATAAGCAATTGAAAAGAAATCAAAGTGATTGAATTAGTAAATAAACTATTGGGGAATCTGCTGGGTAATACAATGAATATTTCCACCCCCAAGTAAAATTTCTCTTGCTGGTACACCGGTTATCAAATAATCAGGATACATTTGTTGGAACAGGGCTTTGGCTTGTTCATCAGTGCGCTCATCAAGTAAAGGGAAAATAATCTGCTTATTACTGATTAAATAGTTCACATAAGAACCAGCCAGACGATTACCTTCAAACCGTTCAATCGCCAGACCTTTCTCAACACTGATTGTTTCTTCTTCAGTTGAATACAGCGGCCCGGGGGCTGGTAGTTTCCATACTTTGAAAGTACGGCCCTGAGCATCTTTGGTCGTTTCAAGTACTTTTAATGCAGCGACTGAGCGTTCGTATTGCGGATCATCTTTATCTTCTGTCCAGTGTAGTGCTACTTCACCAGCACGTACGAAACAGCACATATTATCAATGTGACCATCTGTCTCATCGTTATATACACCGAGTGGTAACCAGATGAACTGTTTGATGTTTAATAGTTTTGAAAGCTCATCCTCTATCTGAGAACGGGTTAACTCAGGATTGCGATTTGGATTGAGTAAACATTCTTCGGTAGTTAACAAAGTGCCTTCACCATCAACATGAATTGCTCCACCTTCCAGAATCAAACTACTTTTATATAGGTCAATTGAATGAAAATGGGCCACTTGACTAGCGACTTTGAGGTCTTTATCCCAATTGGAATATAAGCCACCATTTTCTCCGCCCCAGGCATTGAAGATCCAATCAATAGCTATATTGTTGCCGGATTGATCCTTAACGATCGTAGGTCCTGTATCTCTCATCCATGCATCATCACTTTCAATTTCAACCAACGTAATATCAGCAGGCATAATTCTTTTTGCTTTATGCATTTCTGTTTTCGGGACAGCCATATATACCGGGGTAGTCCGGGAAATAGCTGTAGCAACTTGTGCAAAAGCTTGCTGGGCTGGGGCCGCATCTTGTCTCCAGTTATCAGTACGATAAGGCCAGATCATCCAGATGCATTGTTGTGGTTCCCATTCGGCAGGCATTGTGTATAGAGGGTTTTTCATTTCAAAAAATTCGGATCAGGTTAAGTTCACTTCATGTTAGATCATATTTTTTCAAAAGTTAAAATAATACATTTCAATTTTTTTGAAAGAATATGGTTTTTTTAAATTTTAATATGATTGAAATTAAATTTTTTCAATAAAAATTTAGGTACATTAATATGTTGAAGGCTTGTGAAGAAATTAAGAAAAAATGTGATAGCTTGATGAAGGGATTAGCCAATATTATAAATGGCCCAAAATGATTAAGTAATTTAAAAAAAAGGTTAAGTAGGTTTTTTAAAATATAGCTTTTATTAAAAAATACCAAACTGATAATTTTTAGTGTTTATCTTGTTGAACTTTGCCACCTTTTTTTTAATATTATATTTTTATTTTGGATCAATAATGAAAAAATGGGTTTGTAAAAAGTGTGGTTTATATAAAAGGATCAAGGCATCTGAGATAAAACCAGGGCAGAAAGTCTTTTTCATAAAGTTTGAACGTCATGCTAATAAAATAAATGGAAAAGTAGCTTGTGGGGAGGTTCTGAGTCGACATGCGAATGCTTTAACGCTTTTAAGTAAAAATATAATTTTTGTGGTGAAGGACACCGATGTCTATCCAAAAGATGCACCCGTATATTTTATTTATAATATGTTTGGTGAGTGTGATTGTTAAATTTTTATTGATTAAATCATCTGCTTTTTTAATGGTGTGGCACACATAGTCAAATGAGGTGATATATCGTCAAGATATACTTTTATAATGTTTATATAGTTGAACCTTCAGACTTTTCCTTATGCAATATTTGCCAGCTCTAAACAGAACAATCTAGCCTGATTCTGTGCTTTAGATCTCATCTCGCTTTAAGGAAAGAATCAAAGTCTTCTGGAGTTTTTATGTCTGACTGTAGAGAACAAAAGATGTCTAAATATATTGTGATGAAGCAAAGGATTAATGCGCCTTTAGACCTGGTTTTTCCTATTTTTTGCAAACATAGAACATTTAATATGATCTTGTGGCCATTGGATTCTGTAGTCATCAAAACTTCTGAAGATTCTAATAATAGGGATGGTGTAGGTTCGATACGGCATATGGGCATAGGATCTTTTAAGTTTATTCAGGAGGAAATTACCAAAATTATTCCCAATCAGATGATTGAATATCAAATGTTAAAAAACAGTATATTTCCTTTTCATTTAGGTCGTCTGGAATTTGAAGAGAAAGAAGGTATTACCTATCTGAACTATAGCATCTGGCTACAAAGCAAAATCCCTTTACTGGCAACATTGGTTTTGGCCCAACTCAAGTGGTCTGCCACACGTGGACTAAAACAAGTTGCAACAAAAATTGATCAATACAAGCCTCAATGATCATCGTAAGTAGCGGTGATATTTAGTTATATTCTCTATTGGAACAGTCGCATTCTCTGGCAAAAACTGATTCAGGCTCTATATCGCAGAATGCATAGCCCGCCATCAGACGTTCAACATCCAATATAAAGGAAAAATAATGGATCTCAGCAATAAGACAATTATAATTACTGGTTCTTCCAGTGGAATTGGTGAAGAAGCGGCAATTCAACTGGCACAAGCAGGTGCAAAAGTTTGCCTTATTGCACGGCGTGCTGAAGAATTACAACGTATTCAAAAGGCGATTCAGGCGCAATCGGGGCAGGTCTTTATTTATCCGGCCGATATTACCGATCCAGCGCAGTTAAAAACCTGCGTCGCCTTGATTTTGGCCGAGCATCAAAAGATTGATGCGCTGGTCAATAATGCAGCGCGATCAATCCGACGTCCTATACTCGAGTCACTTGATCGTTTACATGATTATGAACGCACCATGCAGATTAATTATTTTGCTGCGGTGAATATGACCCTGCATATATTGCCGCATTTTCTGGAAAATGGTGCAGGACATATCGTGAATATTTCGACCATGTCAACGCAAGTTCCCATTCCTTTATTCTCAGCCTATCTGGCCAGTAAATCCGCGCTTGAATCTTTTTCCCGCTCTTTGTCTATGGAGCTTAAGGACAAAGGTGTTGATGTCAGCATTGTATATTTTCCGATGGTTAGAACACCGATGTCTTCTAAAACAGCAATTTATAAACATATGAAAATGCTGGATACAGCAACGGCAGCAGGATGGATTGTGAAAGCGATTACTGAAAAATCCTATCGTGTTAGCAGCAAGACCGGGTTGGTGGCCAATGCACTGTTAAATACCGTACCGACCTGGATGATGAATCTGTCCCGACCATTGTTTCAGCGCATGGATAAACGTTTAAAAAATAAATTGGAAGCAGATCTTTAAGCCAAAATCAGAACTTGGCAATTCAGAGTTAAAAGAAAAGCAGCGAAAGCTGCTTTTTTATATTAATAGATAAATTTAGAAATCTTATCTGCAGTCTGAATGACCGCTTCGGCAACTTCATTTCTAAAATACTGTTCA
Source organism: Acinetobacter sp. WC-323 (assembly GCF_000314615.1). NCBI lineage: Bacteria > Pseudomonadati > Pseudomonadota > Gammaproteobacteria > Moraxellales > Moraxellaceae > Acinetobacter > Acinetobacter sp. WC-323. The sequence goes on along the minus strand of NZ_AMZS01000070.1, from coordinate 32,812 downwards.
TCATAACTGCCAAGCGGACAACTCACGGATAAAACTGCGGCCATTTTACTGGTGGATTGTTTATAAATCGGCGCAGCGCAAGCAGCCATATCATGGTTATAGTGGCCCCAACTCACCATAGAACGTTGTGTTTTTACAAAATGGAGACGTTGTAACAGCTCTTTGAGATTTTTTGGGGTGAGTTCGGAAAAAGTGTCCCATTGATTAAAACCTTTATAACGCTCTTTAATTTCGGCTTCAGTTAAATCTGCCAATAGCATTTGCCCAATCACGGTTGCATGTGCAGGCCAACGTGTGCCCAGACCGATGTTACTGGTAAAGGTACCATTGGATTGAATGTTGTTGATAAAGACAATGTGTGTGCCTTCCAGAATTGAAAGATGCACTGCAAGCTGGGTTTGATCACGCAGCTCTTTCATTAATGGTGTGGCTAAATCCAGTAAGGACTGTCTGGCTAAGCTGTTAAAGCCAAGCTCCATGACCTTTGAGTCCAAAGCATAGGTTTTCTGTGAGGCTTTACGTAAAAAGCCACAAGACTCCAGCGTATAGATCAGGCGAAAAGCGCTGGAACGGTTAACATCCAGAATTTCGGCAATTTCGGTAATCGTCATTTCTTGGGTTTGCTGGTTAAACGCTTGCAAGATTGCCAAACCACGCACTAAGCCAGGGACTAAATAGCGCTCTTCATTTTTTATTGCATCAGATTCTTGGGAGTCTGTTTCAATGCTTGAATTCATCTGTTCAATTTTCCTATCAAAAAAGCACACTGCTGTACATTTCGTTCTCTTCGATTTGTATTGTAACTGCAAATAGATTTATAAAATATTTTTTTATATATAAAACAAAATTTTTTTAGTAAAACGTAAAAGAATGTGTTTTAAAAGTCAAGGTATTGAATTTTATAAATATATTTAATTTGACATAAAAAACATGATGGGAGTATTCTTATCTAAAGTTTGTTATATCAAATAATGTTTTATATATAAAACAAATGAGGATGCAAGGATGAGTTGGATCTCAGTTTGTCAGCAAGACGACATCACCGAAGACGAGCCGAAAGCCATTGAAGTCGACGGTAAGAAAATTGGCGTATTTTTCATCGATGACAATTATTTTGCTATCGAGAATGTTTGCCCCCATGCCTATGCCTTGTTAACCGAAGGCTTTATCGAAGACCAGACCGTGGAATGCCCGTTGCATGAGGCGATCTTTGATATCCAGACAGGTGAGTTGAAGAGTGGGCCGGGATGCCGTGATTTGTGCACCTATCCGGTACGGGTTGAAGGGCAGGACGTTCAAATTCAACTATAAGTTTATTTTTAAGGATGGAATCTCATGAAAACTTTTAATGAGAAGCTAGCGAACTGGATTCATGCCACGCCAGCAACCGAAGCAGGGATTAACAATATTCAGATACCAGGACAGGCAGAGTTGCTGGTTTGGCAAACGCGTTATAAAGAACCAACGGTCTATGAACAGGATTTTGTTCAACATCTCATAAAAGCCTTTTCCGCTGGTGTGACAGAACTTACTGATTTAGTCCAGTCTTTAAACCAGCAAGGTTTCCGCTGTGAGTCGGGCGAACTTTGGACTTCTGAAAAGTTCTCAGAAGAAATGCAACGTTTAGGTTATTAATTCAAGGAAGAATAGTGATGAACGCAGCAGTATCAGTGACTCCAAGTGTAGAAGAGTATTTAGATTTAGGTTTACGTGATCAATGGCATCCTGTGTTAGCAAGCTGGGAAGTGGCTGCAAATCCGGTCGGTATTACCCGTTTAGGTGAAAATATCGTGGTTTGGCGTGACGCAGAAGGTCAGGTGCATGCCTTGGAAGATCGTTGCCCGCATCGTGGCGCACGTCTTTCTTTGGGCTGGAATCTGGGCAATCGTGTTGCTTGCTGGTATCACGGTGTAGAAGTCCGTCATGATGGCGTGGTGGAAGATGTGCCTGCGGTACATGACTGTCCAATGAAAGGTACCTCATGTGTCAAAAGCTATCCTGTGATTGAACAGCATGGTGCAATTTTCATGTGGTTTGGGATTGATGCCAATGAAGAACCTAAACCGCTAGATTTTCCTGAACAACTGGCAAGTCAAGAATGGAGTTCATTCTTATGTCAGGCCGACTGGAAAGTGAATCATCAGTATGCGATTGATAATGTCATGGATCCGATGCACGGTAGTTATTTGCATTGCACCTCACACTCAATGGCAGAGGGTGACCGTACGGCGGAAATGAAACATCGTTCAACCCCAAATGGCTTTATTTTTGAAAAAGAAGGCCAGGTTGGTGTGAATTTTGACTGGGTTGAATATGCCAATACCGGTGCAAGCTGGTTACGCCTTTCAATCCCGTATCGTAAAGACTTTGGTCCAGGCGGCGAGTTCTGGATTGTGGGTTATGCCACACCGATTGATGCCAACAATACCCGTGTATTTTTCTGGCGTTGCCGTAAAGTCAGTGGCTGGCAACGTAATGTCTGGCGTTTCCTTTATCGCAATCACTTAGAAAAATTGCACTGGGATGTATTGGAACAGGATCGCATTATTTTAGAAAATCTTGCACCGAATGCCCGTCAACACGAATTTCTGTATCAACATGATGTTGGTCTGTCCCGTTTACGCCGCTTAATGAAAAAAGAAGCGGAAAAACAGTTAAAGAAAATTGCAGCATTGAATACGTCGAATCGTATTGAAATGCAGGAAGAAGTTCATGGTTAATGTCGCGTTGTTGCAGGACAAAAAAGTCCTTGTCACAGGCGCGGCAAGAGGCTTGGGTCGAGACTTTGCACAAGCCATCGCGGAAGCAGGCGCGCAAGTGGTCATGGCGGATATCTTGACTGATCTGGTGCAACAAGAAGCTGCTGCTTTGCAAGCACAGGGTTTAACGGTGAATGCCGTGAGCATTGATCTGGCCAATGCCGACTCGATCCAGCAAGCAGTTCAGCAAGCAGTTGAGCGCATGGGCGGAATGGATGGTTTAGTGAATTGTGCCGCACTTGCAACCAATGTTGGCGGTAAAAGCATGATGGATTATGACCCTGATCTTTGGGATCGCGTCATGAACATTAATGTTAAAGGCACGTGGTTAGTCACAAAGGCATGTGTGCCTTATCTCAGCCAATCGAATGCAGGCAAAATCATCAATGTGGCATCAGATACCGCTTTATGGGGTGCGCCGAATTTGATGGCCTATGTGGCGAGCAAAGGTGCATTAACCGCAATGACACGTTCCATGGCGAGAGAACTTGGGCCACTCAATATCTGTATCAATACGCTTTCACCAGGATTAACTTTGGTTGAAGCCACCGCTTATGTGCCGCAAGAACGCCATGATCTCTATGTGAATGGCCGTGCGATTCAACGTCAGCAGTTACCACAGGATTTGAACGGAACAGCCCTTTATTTACTGTCAGATTTGTCCTCGTTTGTGACAGGACAGAATATTCCGGTAAATGGCGGTTTTGTCTTTAATTAAGGAGTTGTCTCATGATTACAGGGATTGAGATTTTAAAGTTTGGCGTTGAAGACAGAGCTGCTTCGAATAAATTTTTGGCAGATTTCGGGCTCAAGCAAAGCCAGTCGGATATTGAAGGGACTGATCTTTACCAGACTCAAAATGGTAGCAAGATTTACTTATTTGATTGTGATGACCAGCGTTTACCAAAAGCCATTGAGTCAGGTTCAACGTTACGTGAAGTGACCTGGGGGCTAGATGATGCGGCACAGGATTTGGCAAATTTAACACTTCGTCTAAATGATGTAGACGGTTTTGAGGCGACTGCGGACATGGTGCAGTGTCTGGACCCGAATGGCATGACCATTCGCTTTCAGAAAAGCTTTACCCAGGATTTACCTGCATTAAAAACAGAAGGCATTAACCAGTACGGCAATGTACAGCGTGTCAATGCAGCCAGCCCTGTTTATGACAAGGGTCAACCGGTCGCAATTGGTCATGTGGTGTTTTTTACCCCTGATTTAGCAAAGACGGAACAGTTCTATATCGAAAAACTTGGCTTCTTCTTGTCGGATGCCTATCGCAACCGTGGTGCATTCTTACGCTGTCGCGGTAAGGGTTTCCATCATGACCTGTTCTTGCTTTCGGTACCAAATAAACCGGCTGGACTTAATCACGTGGCATTTGTGGTGCGTGATATTCATGAGGTGATTGGTGGCGGATTGCACATGAACCGTTCTGACTGGTCAACCTTTATTGGCCCGGGACGTCATCCGATTTCTTCAGCTTACTTCTGGTATGTCAATTCACCGCTTGGTGGCGCATTTGAGTATTACACCAATGATGACTATCTGACTGAAGAGTGGCAGCCACGTGTTGAAGAACATCGTCTGGAACTCTTTACAGAATGGGCGATTGAAGGCGGTCTGGATGATCAGACCCGCCGTCAGATCAAACCTGTCTAAGTCCGGTTGAGCAGGGAGTGCAAGCGATGGAAAGAATTGTAATTGTGGGTGCAGGACAAGCCGCAGGTTGGGCCGTCAGTACCTTGCGCCAGAATGGTTATGCAGGTGAAATTCATGTGGTCTCCAATGAAGACCGTGTGTTCTATGAACGCCCGCCATTGTCAAAACAGGTACTTTCAAAAGAAGCGACTTATGAAAGTTTGCATCTGTTTTCTCCAGAGCAGGTACAGGATTTCAATATTCAATGGCACAAGCCAGCACTTGCCACACAGGTCGATCGCCAGCAGAAGCAGGTGATTCTGGAAAACGGTCAAGTTTTACCCTATGACAAATTATTGATCGCCACCGGCAGTCGTGCGCGTGTGCCTGTGAATACGTGGCAGTTTATTCCGAATGTGGTGACGTTACGCAATGTTCAGGATTGTGAGCGCTTGGCTGAAATCTTGCAGCATTCACAAAAGCTGGCTGTGATTGGTGGGGGGTGGATCGGTCTGGAAATTGCTGCGACCGCACGTAAACAGGGCAAAGAGGTTCATATTTTTGAATATGGCGATCGTCTGTGTGCACGCAGTGTCAGTCCGGATGTCTCTGATTTTCTGAAAAATATGCATGAGCAGCAGGGCACCCAGATTCATTTAGACAGTAAAAACCTGCATTTGATTGAAGCCGGTCAGCAAAAAGTTGAAGTGGTGAATCATCCGAATGCAAGTGAACTGTTCGATTGTGTGGTGGTTGGTGCTGGTGCGGATATTGCCAAAGAGCTTGGTGTCAATGCGGGCTTGGACGTGAAAGATGGCATCGTGGTGAATGGTTTTGGGCAGACGTCTGACCAGGATATTTATGCCGCAGGTGATGTAGCGATTCATCCGGGGCTTGGGTATTGCATCCAGTCTTGGGCCAATGCACAGAATCAGGCGATTGCCGCTGCAAAATCAATGCTGGGTATTGCAACCGAATATAGCGATATTCCGTGGTTATGGTCGGATCAGTATCACTTCAATATTCAGATTTTAGGTACTTATCAACCTGAAAAAACAGGGCAGATTGTAGTTCGTAAAAGCGCAGATGATCAATGCAGCTATCTGTATCTGGATGATCAAAACCGTTTACTCAACATGATCGCCATTAATGATTCAAAACTGGTCAAACTGGCAAAGCGCTGGATGCAGTCGAATACCGTGTTAGACCCAAAATTATTAGCAGACCCTGAATTTAATGTAATGAAATTAAAACCATAAACCTTAGGGTCTGTTGACATTTCAACCATGCATTGCGTTATCGGCTAAAACGACATAAACAAGGCATGAAATGCAGACAATGGCGATCCCCTTGTCAAGTTTCATAACGCAGTTTAAGGAAGTTTTAGCCATAACCCTACGGGACAGAGACATTTTTTGCCGCTACGGCGTTAGGTCTTGTTTACTTAGAGTGGCTAAGTTGCACAAAACCTGCCTTGTACCGTCTAAAAAATGTCTGCTGTCGCAAGCATCTGTGAGATGTCAACAGACCCTAGATCCGGTTCATGACTCAATCAAAGGGATGAAGTATGAGTAATGAAGAGAAAAGTGGATTAAAGCATTGGGTTCCTGCTTTTGTCCTGATGGTATGTGTCGTACTGGCATTCTTCGACAAAATCAGTATTGCCGTATTATTTGCCGACCCGCACTTTCAAGGTGCCATGGGGATTGCACAAGATAAGGCCAAGTTGGGATGGCTGATGACCAGCTTTCTCTTAGCCTATGGTTTTTCATCGGTATTCCTGAGTTTCCTCGGCGATATTTTTAATCCGAAGAAAATGCTGTTCTGGAGCGTCGCTTCGTGGGGCATCCTGATGTTCTGTATGGGCTTTACCACCAATTATACCGGCATGCTGATCCTGCGGGTTTTGCTGGGTTTGGCTGAGGGACCATTGTTTGCACTGGCGTATGCCATCGTCAAACAGACTTATACCGACCGCCAGCAGGCACGTGCTTCGACCATGTTCCTGTTAGGAACACCGATTGGTGCATTTCTGGGTTTTCCCATTACCGCAGCGGTGCTTGCGAAGCATGACTGGCACACCACCTTCTTTGTAATGGCGGGTTTAACAGTGATTGCACTACTGGCCATTGCATTTGGTTTACGTAATTTACAACTCAAGAAAACCATTGAACTGGAATCGAGCAGCAAACGTTTGAATTTCAAAGGCCATATTCACAATACCAAGCTGTTATTGCAAAACCGTGCTTTCTGGCTGGTATGTATTTTCAATATTGCCTTGATGACTTATCTGTGGGGCTTAAACAGCTGGGTGCCTTCTTATCTGATTCAGGACAAAGGCTTTAACCTCAAAGAGTTTGGTATTTACTCAAGCTTGCCATTTATTGCCATGCTGATTGGTGAAGTGATTGGTGCTTTCCTTTCTGACAAGTTAGGCCGCCGTGCTGTTCAGGTCTTCAGTGGACTGTTGGTGGCGGGCATCTTTATGTATGTCATGGTCATTATGACTGACCCGATTTTAGTCATCGCGGCCATGTCTTTAAGTGCAATGGCGTGGGGCTTTGGTGTCGCAGCTGTATTCGCCTTACTTGCCCGTGTCACCACTGCCGATGTGGGGGCAACTGCGGGTGGAATTTTCAACGGAATGGGGAATTTTGCCAGTGCAATTGCACCTGTTCTGATCGGTTACATCGTGATGCAAACCCACAGTTTTAATTTAGGAATTACCTTCCTGGCAGCCGTCGCCGTAATCGGATCGTTTTTCTTGGTTCCTTTATTGAAACGTTATTAATCAAACTATTGAACAAAAACCTAGGAGTTAAAACATGACTACTCAACAATTTGAATCATGGACACAACCTGAAGGTACAAGCTTACAAGACTGGTTAAATACCCGTATCGCACGCTTTGAAACACGTAAATATGATTTTGATGCCTTGAAATTTCAGGCAGATTACGACCCGAAATATCGCCGTGCACAAATGCGTTATATGGGCACGGGTGCAACTGGTGTGGTCAATGATGGCAATACGGTTCCAGCAGAAAACTTCACCTTTTCAACCATGGTCTTACCTCCGCAATGTGAAGGACCTTTACATATTCATCACGATGTGGAAGAAGTGTTTTTCATGTTACGTGGCGAGATTGACCTGTTCATTGAACATAACGGTGAAAAGTTTGAGACCCGATTGAAAGAACGTGACCTGATTTCGATTCCACCGGGTATTTATCGCGGCTTGTTTAATCCGGGTCAGGAAGATGCCCTGATGTGTGTGATGTTAGGTGCGGGTAAACCAACCATTCCGAACTATCCACCTGAGCATCCATTGTCTCAAATCAAACGTTAATTCGATTGATCTCATAACTGTTGAAGGAATGACATGATGACCCTGATTGAGCGTTTAATTCACTATCCCGTTAAAACTGTTGTCGTCAATGGCGCTGTGCAGGCTTATCGCGAAGCAGGTCAAGGCCAGCCGCTGATTTTGCTACACGGGATTAGCTCGGGTTCAGCATCCTGGATTAACCAGCTAGAGACACTCAGTCAGCATTTTCATGTCATTGCCTGGGATGCACCGGGTTATGGCTTGACCGATGGCTTAAGCACAGAGCAACCGGATGCAAGTGATTATGCAGCACGTGTATTGGCCTTGATGGATGCGCTGAACATTGCAAAAGCCATTGTAATTGGACATTCATTGGGTGCCTTACAAGCCAGTGCGTTTGCCCATCTTTATCCTGAACGGGTACAGACTTTAGTGCTTGCCAATGCGGCACAAGGCTATCAACGTTCCGATGAAGACACCAAAGCACAGGTCTATCAAAAACGACCGAATATGTTGAAAAGCTTGGGCACTGCAGGCATGGCAGCCAGTCGTGGACCGCATTTGATTTATAAACAGGACCCTCAGGCACTGGCATTGGTAAGTGAAGTGATGGGGCAACTGACTTTAGACGGTTTTACCCGAGCATCTTATTTGCTGGCGTATGACGAAATTCGAAATTATTTAACAGAACTGACAGTTCCTTGTGTGGTCATTGCGGGTGACAAGGATGGAATTACACCTGCGCAAGCAATCAAGGAACTGGCTGTAGAAATGCATTTGAGCCGATGTCATCTCATTACCGATGCAGGTCATCTGAGTTATGTCGATCAACCTGAACAGTTTAACGACATTGTTTTATCGGCGTATTAAGACTTAAACGAGAGATATGGATATGAGCTTCCAAGTTGAAGGAAAAGTAGCAGTTGTCACAGGTGGCTCGTCAGGCATTGGTTTGGCTGCAGTCGAAATTTTAGTTGCAGAAGGCGCCAAGGTGGCGTGGTGTGGCCGTGATGAGCAGCGTTTGGCAGCATCAAAACGATATATTTTAGAACAATATCCGCATGCCAACGTCTTCACCAGCGCATGCAATGTCTTGGATAAACAAGATGTGCAACGCTTTGCCCAACAGGTCAATCAGCATCTGGGCAATGTCGACATGCTGATCAATAACGCAGGTCAGGGCCGTGTATCTAATTTTGAAGATACCCAGGATGAAGACTGGATGAAAGAAATTGAACTGAAGTATTTCAGTGTATTACATCCAGTACGTGCATTTTTGGATGATTTAAAACAGTCGGCTTGTGGATCGATTACCAATGTCAATTCTTTGCTGGCCCTACAACCTGAACCGCACATGATTGCGACTTCATCTGCGCGTGCAGCATTGTTGAATCTGACCCATTCACTGGCGCATGAATTTACCCAGTACGGCATCCGGGTCAACTCAATCCTGTTGGGCATGGTGGAATCAGCCCAGTGGAAACGCCGTTTTGAAACCCGTTCTGATCCTAATGCTACTTGGGAACAATGGACTGGCAACATTGCCAAAAACCGTGGTATTCCCATGCAACGTCTAGGCAAGCCGGAAGAACCGGCACGTGCCTTGGTGTTCCTTGCATCACCTTTAGCATCCTATACCACAGGTTCGGCACTGGATGTCTCTGGTGGATTTAACAAACATTTATAAGGTGTTCCCATGAAACAGTTGATGATGATCGGTTTTGGAGCCATGGCAGCAGAAGTGTATGCGCATATGCCTCAAGACCTGCAACTTAAATGGATTGTGGTCCCTGCACGCAGTGTCGAAAAAGTACGGGCGCAGGTTGCGGCTGATGTACAGGTCATTTCTTCAATTGATCAATGTCAGGGTACACCGGACTATGTGATTGAAGTGGCTGGTCAGGCAGCAGTGAAAGAACATGCGCAAAAAGTGCTGGAAAAAGGCTGGACCATTGGCCTGATTTCAGTGGGCACTCTGGCGGATAACGAATTTTTAATTCAACTGAAAAACACCGCAGAACAACATGATGCGCATCTGCATTTATTAGCGGGGGCAATTGCCGGGATCGATGGCATCTCTGCGGCCAAAGAAGGCGGTCTGGAAAAGGTCACTTACAAGGGCTGTAAGAGTCCGAAAAGCTGGCGTGGCAGCTATGCAGAACAACTGGTCGACCTCGATCAGGTCAGTGAAGCAACGGTTTTTTTCCGTGGCACAGCCAGAGAAGCTGCCTTGAAGTTTCCAGCCAATGCCAATGTGGCCGCCACGATTGCACTGGCTGGACTGGGTATGGATGAGACCCTGGTGGAGCTGACGGTTGATCCAAATATCAACAAGAACAAACACACCATTGTGGCAGAAGGCATGTTTGGTGAAATGACCATTGAACTGGTGGGGGTGCCATTGGCGAGTAATCCCAAAACCTCAACCTTGGCTGCATTAAGTGTGATTCGCGCTTGTCGCAATAGCGTTGAAGCAATTCAGATTTAAAAGGATTTGATCATGGTAAAGGAAATTTATATCGCAGGTGAATGGCGATTAGGTAAAGGCGCTACGATTCAAAGTTTATTTCCAGCAGATCAATCGGTGAATGCTGAAATTTCAACGGCGAGTCTGGATGATGTCAATGAAGCCATTGAAAAGGCAGATGCTGCTTGGCGTAAGGCGGAATGGCGCAACAGCATGCCGCATGAACGTGCCCGTATTTTATATAAAGTGGCCGACATTATTGAAGCGCGTGTGGATGAACTTTCAAAGCTGCAAACCCGCGATAATGGCAAGCCACTGGCTGAAACCCGTGCCTTAACCCTAAGTGCGGCAGCAACAGCGCGTTATGTAGCAGCAGCCTGCGAAACCTTAAATGATGAGCTGACCACGCAACGTGCCGCAGATTTCATGACCATGAGCGTGCATGAACCTGTGGGCGTGGTGGCTGCAATTACGCCGTGGAACTCGCCGATTGCCAGTGAAGTACAGAAACTGGCACCTGCGCTTGCGGGTGGTAATGCCGTGATTCTAAAGCCTGCGGAAGTGACTTCTTTGATTGCATTGGAACTCGCCAAAATCTTTGAAGAAGCAGGATTACCAAAAGGTTTACTCAGTGTACTGGTCGGACGAGGTTCGGTGATTGGTGATGCGATCGTGAAGCATCCTTTGGTACGTAAAATTTCATTTACCGGTGGAACTACCACGGGGCGTCATCTGGCACATTTGGCAGCCGATAAACTGATTACCACCTCTTTGGAATTGGGTGGAAAGTCTCCAACGATTGTATTGCCAGATGCAGATATTGAACTGGCAGCCAAGGGCGTGGCTTACGGCATCTTTAGTTCGGCTGGACAAGCCTGTATTGCAGGCTCACGTTTATTTGTACACAGTAGCATCTATGATCAGTTCCTCAATCGTCTGATTGAGATCACCAAAGGCTTACGTGTCGGACATCCGGAAACCGCAGGTGTACACCTTGGCTCTTTGATTAATCCGAAACACTTGGCTTCTGTCGATGCCTATGTCCAGCTGGCCAAGCAGGAAGGCGGTCAAGTGCTGGTCGGTGGTCATGCCTTGACAGAAGGTGAATTTGCCAAAGGTAGCTATTACTTACCAACGATTATTATAGGCTTAAGCAATTCAGCACAAACCTGTCAGGAAGAGATTTTTGGCCCTGTACTGGTGGTCATGAAATATGACGATGAACAAGATTTACTTGCACAAGCCAATGACAGTTGTTTTGGTCTTGCTGCAGGTATCTGGACTGAAAACTATCGTAAGGCATGGCAAATTGCCCGTGCTTTAGAAGTCGGTACGGTCTGGATCAATACCTATAAGAAATTCTCGATTTCAGCGCCATTTGGTGGCTTTAAAGAAAGTGGCATTGGTCGTGAAAAAGGCCGATTGGGCATTTTGTCTTATATGCAACAAAAAAGCATCTATATGGGATTAAGCGAGCAGCCAAATCCTTGGGCGAATTAATACATTCATGGAATGAACCGTTTTTGAGGAATATACAAATGACAGAACGTGTAAATGTCGGCGAAGCCATCGCCCGTGTTTTAGAAGCACACCAAGTAGACAGTATTTACGGGGTAATCTCGATCCATAACTTACCGATTGCTGATGCTGTCGGTCGCCGTGAAAAAATCCGTTTTGTGGCGGCACGCGGTGAAGCGGGTGCGGTCACGATGGCCGATGGTCACTCACGCTTTAAAGGACTCGGTGTGGCGCTCACCAGTACCGGCGCAGGTGCAGGTAATGCAGTCGGTTCACTGATTGAAGCCATGAATGCAGGCAGTCCAGTGTTGCATTTAACCGGACAGGTAGAGCGTGAATATCTGGATCGTGATGCCAGCTTTATTCATGAAACCAAAGATCAACTGACCTTCTTGCGTGCATCCAGCAAAGCGGCATTTCGTATCACCAGTCCTGACAATGCAGTGGGTGTGATTCGTGAAGCGATTCGTGTCGCCACGACAGTGCCGATGGGGCCAGTCAGTGTTGAGTTGCCGATTGATGTACAGGCAGCAGAAATCGATTTGCCGCTGAACTTGGGTCCAGTGAAAGCACTGGAATTGCCACAAGCTGAACAAGTAGAAGTTGACCTAATTGTCGATGAACTGAAAAAAGCCAAACGTCCAGTGTTCTGGATTGGTGGTGGTACGCTGAACAGTGTTACAGAAGTCAGGGCGATTGCCGATCTTGGGATTCCTGTGGTGTCATCGACCCATGCGCGTGGTGTATTGGCCGATGATCATCCGCGTAGCCTGGGTGCATTCCATAACTCGGCAGGGGTTGAGCAGTTGCTCAAGGAGGCTGATCTATTGGTGGTCGTGGGTTCTCGTTTACGTAGTAATGAAACCAAGACCTATTCAGTGCAATTCCCTGACAATATTATCCAGATTGATGCCAATCCTGTGGCACAGCAGCGTAATTACAAAGTTCGCAATTTCATTTGTGGTGATGCCAAAGATGTATTGCAACGTGTATTAAGCGGCTTGCAAGGCGTATCCAAAGTTGACGCAGATTATGATGCAGCCGTGGTGCAGGCCAAACAGGCGGCAATCGATGCGCTACGTAAACAGTTAGATCAGTACGCTTTGATCTGTGATCACTTACGTGCTGCATTACCACAAGACGGTATTTTTGTACGGGACATTACCATGTCAGGCAGTACCTGGGGCAGCCGTTTATTCCCGGTACAGGCACCAAACCAGAATATTCATTCTCTAGCAGGTGCCATTGGTCTAGGTCTGGCAACTGCCATTGGTGCCTCAATTGCCAATCCTGACAAGAAAGTCATTGGCTTGGTCGGTGATGGCGGTTTGATGTTAGGCATCGGTGAAATCGCAACCATGGCGCAAGAAAATACCAATATGGTGCTGATGATCATGAATGATGGTGGTTATGGCGTAATGCGCGGCATTCAAAATAACTACTTCGGTGGTCGCCAGTATTTCAATGAATTGCATACCCCAGACTATAAAGTCTTAGGCGAAGCCATGGGCGTGAAGAGCTGGAAAGTAGGCAGTGCGGATGAATTCAAGACCGTGATTCAGCAAGCCGTTGCATTCCAAGGGCCAAGTGTGATTGAACTGGATATGCATTCAATTGGGCCATTGAACTTCGCAGGTCCGCCACAGAAAAAACTGTACTAATCCCACTGAGCATTGGCAGTTCGTGCTGATGTGAAGACCGCGTTATGGGCAAAATTTTTTACCCATAACGCAATAAAAACTATGTTTTATAGGTAAAACAACAACAAGACCAACAGGATCGTTGGGACGAGAGCGAAGGAACAACCGATGAAAAAGACAGTGATGGTCGCGATGCTTGCTGCATGTTATTTGGGTACACCATCCCAGGTGTTTGCACAAAGCTCAGCCCTAGAATGGAAAAGTGAAGATGGAACCGATTCAGTTAAACTCGGCGGGGTGGTGCGACTGAATCAGCGTTATGAAGCTTGGGAAGGACCGAATGGCGGATTCGGTAAGCTGTATTTTGATATTTTCAGGGTTGACCTGAAAGGCAAGTTTGACGATGCCTATTTTAATGCCAGTTACCTGTTTCAGGATCAGGAAAAGCGTTCGGTCGAGAAAGCTTATGTCGGCTACAATCTTGACCAGAACAACAGTATTGAAGCCGGTCTGGTGTACAAACCTTTTGCGATTTATCCTTATCCGCAAAATGGCTGGACTTACCATATTCCGTTTTTCCTGGGCTATGGCAATAATATCGCACCCGGATTGAACTGGAATTTTAATAACAAGGACTGGGATATCAAACTAGGCTATTATCCGCAAATGCTGGATACCAGCCTACGCTATTCGCCTGAAAGTGCCACTTATGATGATTTGGCTGAAAATGCTTTCCCAACCCAAAAAGCCTACCAAAATGAAAAGCGCCATCAGTTTAATACCCGTATTGTGCGCAAACTGGAAACTGAATTTGGTAAGCAGGAATTTGGTGTGTCGGGGGCAATTGCACAGTTACATAACAAGAGCACTGATAAAAATGGTCAGTATTATGCGGTTGGTCTGCATAGCGACAATAATTACAAACGCTTTAATTTACAAAGCTCGGTGATTCATTATCAATATGATGCCAAAAATCCGGATGGCGTGAGCAATGATGTGACCTTGATGGGCAATAACGGCTTTACGCCTGCCTATTTCATTGCGTCAGAAGCCACGGTGGCCAGTTTAAATCTGGCTTATACCTTGCCAGTGCAGAATATGGGCAAACTCAAGGCCATCCGTTTCTATAATGACTATAGTTATATGGATAAGAAACGTGATGACTGGTCGGCTTCACAAATGAATACCACCGGGATGATGTTTATTGCTTCGCCGTTTATGGTCTGGGCTGATTATACCTGGGGTAAAAACTCCAATATTATCGGCGGGGCTTCTAATGCCACAGGTTATACCTCAACGGTTTCACCCTATAGTGACCAATGGTTATACCGCATCAATTTAAATATAGGCTTTAGTTTCTAAACCCTCATCTATAAATGCTTGAGAGGGGTGGATCATGTCGATGATTCACTCCTTTTGCTTTTTAAGCGTGGGCTAGGCAAGATGATTTTTTCGATAATCAGACGGAGACATATTTTCCCACTGTTTAAAGGCACGGCTAAACGCGCTTTGTTCTGCATAACCCAGTAAAAAGGCGATTTCTGTGAGCGAGAGTTCTGAGCTGCTGAGATAGGTTTTTGCCAGTTCCAGACGAATGCTTTTGACCAGATCGCTGTATTGCAATTGATAGCCACTCAGTTTGCGATAAAAACTTCTTAAGGACAGATTCAGGTGTCTGGCAATATGTTCTGCTGAAGGTTCACCTGCTTTTAGCATATGCACGATGAGCAGTTGCAAGTCTTTTAAAAACGTATCGGGATTAGGAATGCTCTTGAGCAGCGCTTCGGCTTGCTGGTCAAGAATCTTTTTGAGATAAGGGTCGCTGCTGGGAATCGGCAACTGGAGTATTTCAATCGGTAACCACAGTCTTAACGCATCAGCACCAAAGCTGACAGGACAACCATAAACTTCCGGATATGCAGTGGTATCTGCTGGCGCAACAGCAGAAAACTCGATTTTCGAAGCGTGAATGTCTGGATGGTGCAGGATTTTGCGGATGGTACTGATTACACCTGAGATCAAAACTTCATTGGTTAGTTGTGAATTCTTCTCTGTGACCGGAGTCCAGCACATGCAAAACTGATCTGCTGTGTGGGTAATTGAAAAAGCAGCAGAATTTTGCAGGATCAGTTGAAAGTTTTTAAAACGCTTTAAAAAACTATATAAATCAGGGCTGGAAAGTGCCAGATAGCCCAGAATATGGATATGATGCGGTTCGACCAACTCACCGATATAATATCCCATCACTGGCACAGGATGCTGCTGGTAAATATCTTCGAGTAGGTTGCTCCATTTATGCAACGGCATACGTTCCTGATGAGCATATTGCTTGCTCAACTCACTGAGCTGTAAATTCGATATATTTTTATGCTGGAGATATTTTTCAATCAGTTCCAGAAGAACTGTGGGAATGCTTGCAGTTTCAGTCATAATTACTCAGCTCATTCTAAAGTTAAATCTTTAACTCTATCCTGATCTATCAGCCAACTATCATATTTAAGTAAATTATTTATTTTAGCCGATATAATGATTGTGGTATTTATCATCATGGGACAGAATTTAATACTTAAAGTACATAATAAGATAAATTAAAAAATCAATAAAATATAATAGATTTATTTTTTTCGCTTCATTTGACTTTGCTTCATTTGACTTTGCTTCATTTGACTTGGCATTCAAGGTCAAGTATTTATCAGGCAACCGAATTATTTTCCATAGCTAGGTCTGTTAATAATTTAGAGAAATTATTAAGTGGTTGAGGTAACAAGATTTTTATATTTTGGAGTGGAAAATGCCAGATTTAAAGCAAAAGACTATGGTAAGTAAACATCAATTTGATGTGATCATTATCGGTGCCGGTTTTTCTGGACTTGCAGCAGGCATCAGGCTGCAACAGCAAAATATCAATAATTTTATCATTATTGAAAAATCAGGTGATGTCGGTGGGGTCTGGCGAGAAAATACCTATCCCGGTTGTGAATGTGATGTTCCCTCATCTATTTATTCCTACTCATTCGCCCCGAATCCCAACTGGAGTCATATTTTCGCAAAACAGAAGGAGATCCAGCAATATATTAAAGATGTGAGCAAGCGCTTTAATATGGATCAACATCTTCTATTTAATACCGAACTGTATACGGCATACTGGTCAACTGAAGATCATGTCTGGTCGGTCGAAACCAGTCAGGGTAACTATACCGCCAGATTTGTGTTTTTTGCTACCGGACCGTTAAGTGAACCTACGACCCCTGCAGTCGAGGGGCTGGATCGCTTTACTGGTAAAGTCTTTCATTCAGCACAATGGGATCATTCGGTCGATTTAAGCCATAAACGCGTTGCGGTGGTGGGAACCGGGGCATCTGCGATACAGATTATTCCTGCAATCCAGCCGATTGTTGATCGGCTGTATGTATTTCAGCGCACTGCACCGTGGGTGATTCCAAAACCGAATCTGGTGTTTCATGATGCCTCTAAGAATGTTCAGCAAAAAGTGCCTTTTACCATGCATTCTCTACGTAAAGTGACCAGTATTTCCATGGATATGTTCAGTGCCAGCGTCAATCAACCCAAGACTTTGGATCTGGTCGGCAAAGGTTTGATTAACTGGATGCATTACCAGATTCAGGACCCGGTATTACGAGAAAAGGTCCGGCCGAAATTTACCCTGGGATGTAAGCGGATTTTATTTTCCAATACCTATTACCCGGCGTTAGCAGCCAAAAATGTACAGTTGTTTGATCAAGGTCTTACCCAAGTAACAGAAAAAAGGGTACTTGTGGACGGTAAGGAAGTTCCACTGGACATTATTGTGTGGAGTACCGGCTTTGAGGTGGCAAAACCACCGATTGCCAAGCGGATTATGACTAAAACAGGCATGATATTGGATGAAGTTTGGCAATCACATACGGTACAGGCTTATAAAGGTTGTGTGGTTAAAGACCTGCCAAATGCATTTATGTTGCTGGGCCCTAACAGTATCAGTTATAACTCTTTAATTAGCACTGCCGAAAATCAGGTCAATTACGCAGTTAAAGCCATTCGCTTTATTGTGGATAATCAGTTGAAAAGTTTTGAAATTAATCCTCATGCAGATAAAGGCTATAACCAGAAGCTACAACATAAACTTGCTGGTACTGTATTTAATCAGGGAGGTTGCGCAAGTTATTATCTTGATGAGCATAAAACCAATGTGGTGAATTATCCCTGGACCATACATTATATGAAAAAAGATATGAACGAATTTGATAGTCATCGTTATATTTTTCATCGATAAATCTTAAATAAAAAGCCTTCTTTATAAGGCTTTTTATTTTTGCGCAAAATAAAGAAAATAAAAAGTATAGGACGGTGCGTGAAGGGGGCAAATATAACGTCACTGTTTTACATACCCATTATTGGATTAATGCTTTAACCAGTAGAGGGTTGTGGATAACCTGCAAAGCTTTAAAAAGTATCGTCTCTCATAAAATGGATGA
This sequence comes from Acinetobacter sp. WC-323, assembly GCF_000314615.1. Taxonomy (NCBI): domain Bacteria; kingdom Pseudomonadati; phylum Pseudomonadota; class Gammaproteobacteria; order Moraxellales; family Moraxellaceae; genus Acinetobacter; species Acinetobacter sp. WC-323. Next base: position 14,986 of record NZ_AMZS01000070.1, on the reverse strand, counting down.
TAGCTTGGCTTTAACCAATGTCTTAGGCTCAACATCATCGAGAAAAAGCTCGGCACCTGTTTGCTACGATCATTTTCAATGACAGTTTGCGCTAATGAGCGCAGCAGACCATAGCGATGAAAACTTTTGGGTTGAGTATCTTGTTGTGTTAACTTCTTGAAGCATTGATAGATAGCGAAAGTAAAGCCTGGTGCTACCGCTGTCATGATGATTTGGCGTTGCAAGTAGGCAAAGATTTTATTTTCTTCGCCGCATAAGTGCATATATAAATCAAAAGCAACACTACGATGCTCAACTTCTTCTGCCAGATGCCAGGTCATCAGATCAGACATCATTTCGTCCGCGGTTTTATTTTGCCAAGGTTGGTCATCCAGACACCAGGTACCTAACATGGTGGTAAAATGTTCAACGGCAGCGGCGATACCCACGCGAATGGTCAGCCATCGATATTCCAGATTCTTGGACAGTGTCAGGCCTAAAGGTGCGGTATTCAGTTGCTTGGCGATCGTATCTAAGGACCCAATAAATTCATCGATTTCATAGTCATAATGTCTTAAATAGTCTTGCGCCACTTTATGAGCTGCCGCGTGATGGGCTTCCTGATGTACAAAGCCTTTGACATCGGCACGAAGTTTCTCATCTGTGACATAAGGCAGTGCCTGATTAAAGGTACGGCACACCCATAACTCGCCAACCGGTAAAATCAAGTGCACTGCATTGATTATATGGGTGGAAAATGGATTGACATAAATCCAGTGTTCGGGGGAAGACTAAAATCATAATGAAGAAATTTAACTTCCTGTGCCATGGCTGTTATTTTTGGCACATATAGCCTAAGACTTGGCACTTAAAGACGGTAGATGGATGGATAGAAGCGGTTATTTCAGGTATATCATCCGGTCTTGCTCTGATTAAAACGATGTTGCAGCACCGCAGTCATTTGCTCCACCAGTTGAGCCACCGGTCCTTCTTTATCCCAAGCATAGAGCGAAACCGTCATCGGGCTGGCCTTGCCCAATGCAAGATATTCACGTACCCGATAGCCTTGGGGGGTTGCAACAGGCAGCAGTGACAGGCCTAGTCCGGTTTCAACGCCCACCAGTACGCTGGCGAGACTATTACTGGTAAAGGCAATATACCAGTGACGCCGTTCACGTTCGATCTGCTCAAACATATCTTCGCGATACAGCCCACCTTGTGGAAAGGTCACCAGTGGCAGGGGATCAGACCAGTTCCCGCCATGATCGATACTTTCAAACCATGCCATTTGCTCTGGAAAAGTCGCATGACGATCCGCACTGGCAATGGCTTCTTTCACAATCACCAGATCAAATTGTCCACTTCGATAGCCTTCCATCAGATCCCGACTCAGTCCAGCGGTCACATCTAGCCGAATACTACGATGCTGTTTGCTAAATGCACTTAATGCCAGCGCCATGTCGGTATTCATAATATCTTCCGGCAAACCAATATGAATCGGGATGGTGCCAGTCGGATCACCGAGCACATTCTGAGCCTCTTGCTGCAGTGCCAGAATGCGTCGGGCATAACTAATCAGGTATTCACCTGCGCTGGTCAGTTGCATTGGCCGGGCATGACGATCAATCAGCTGCTTTCCTGTAGCTTGTTCCAGCCTTGCCAGTTGCTGGCTAACCGTTGATTGCGTCATGTGCAAGCGTTCGGCCGCGAGAGTAAAACTACCTGTTTCAATAATCGTGACAAAAGCACGGAGTAAACGTGGATCGAACATGGCCGTCACTCATTGATGGGAATTTTTTAAGATTTAAACATTACCTGGGTATTCATTATCTTAATACATTTGATTCAATAATTTAATTTTTAAATAGTAGGGAATCTCGCTATGCTCAACTTATAAATGGGTTGACTGGAAGGATAGCAATGACGCAACCAACAGGGGTGTCCCGATCTTTGCTGTATTTCTGTTGTTGCTTTGGAGGAAGTCGATGAAAAAGTCCTTAATCGCTGCTGCTTTGGTGATGACATTATCCGCCTGTGGTAATGCCAGCTCAGGAGATACGATGCAAAATAATGCTTTACATCAGGCGGCAGCACAAAATGATGTGGCGCGAATCAAGCAACTCTTGTCTACAAGTCCAGACATTGATGTGCGTGACTCATCAGGTGCAACCGCGTTAATGATTGCTACACGCGCCAACCATATTCAGGCGGCACAGGCATTGATCAAGGCGGGAGCTGATGTCAATGCCAAGGATGATATTCAGGACAGTCCTTATCTCTATGCTGGTGCAAGAGGGCATTTAGAGATCTTGAACATGACTTTGCAACATGGTGCAGACCTGAAAAGTACCAATCGTTATGGCGGCACAGCCTTGATTCCTGCGGCTGAACGGGGACATGTAGACACGGTAAAAACCCTGATTGCGGCTAGTGTGGATGTGGATCATGTCAATCATTTGGGCTGGACGGCATTACTGGAAGCCATCATGCTGGGCAATGGCGACACGCGATATCAGCAAATCGTCGAGCTGTTGATTAAGGCAGGGGCCAATGTCAATCTGGCTGATCGTGATGGCGTAACGCCATTGGCTCATGCTCAGGCACGCGGTTATAAGCAGATTGAAAATGCATTATTGGCTGCTGGTGCAAAATAAAACCGAGAGGGATAAACATGGATCAACATACAGATTTTCTGCGTCAGGCGATTGAACTTGCTTATCAGAATAGTGAGGCGGGTGGCCGTCCATTCGGGGCGGTGATTGTCAAAGATGGCGTGGTCATTGCGACCGGTGTGAATCAGATTCTCAGCAGCAATGATCCCACTGCGCATGCAGAGTTACAGGCCATCCGTGCAGCCAGCAAACAGCTGAACTCGGCCAATCTGGAAGGATGTTCGGTGTTTGCCAGTGGACATCCCTGTCCGATGTGTATGGCTGCCATACGTATGGCAGGTATACAAGCCGTGACTTATGCCTACTCAAATGAAGCGGGTGAACCCTTTGGCTTATCTACTGCCGCAATTTATGCCGACCTGGCCAAGCCTTTTGCTGAGCAGTCGATGCAGATTCGCTATGTTCCTGTACGGCTGGAGCACAAGCCCGATTTGTATGCATACTGGAAATCACTGGCCTGAATCATGCTGACTTCTCCTCAACATCGTCCGTTACTCATCGCGACCGTGGCACTGGTCGGGCTAAATTTGCGGCCTTTTATGACCAGTATCGGGCCGGTCACGAATTCGATAAGAACGGGAACTGGCCTGAGTTTGCAAGGCATCGCCTTACTCACCTTGGTGCCGATGCTGCTGATGGGCATCATTGCTTTCGTTGGACCGGCGATACAAAGTGCCTTGGGTGAACGTAAGGTCATTCTGACGGCTTTAGCAATTATCTGTCTCGGCTGTACATTACGTTTTATCAGTCCGAATGGCGGATTCCTGATTCTGACCGCGGCCATTATTGGCTTTGGTGTGGCGATGGTACAGGCCAGTTTTCCGAGCATGATCAAAAGAGAATTTGCGGATCATCTGGGGCCGATGATGGGACTGTATTCAGCCATGTTGATGGGTGGTGGCGCTGTGGGCGCCTTGATTGCTCCTCTGATAACCGGCATGACCGGAAACTGGAAAATTGGTTTATCTGTGTTTAGCTTGCCTGCAATGGCTGCATTTGTACTGGCTGGTTGTTTTTTAGCTCGACCTGCAAAATCTCAGTACACCCTGCCATCGGTTGGCGTGTTTATGAAACAGCCACGGACATGGTTATTAATTTTTTGTTTTGGACTGATTAATGGCGGCTATAGCTCGATCGTGGCATGGCTGGCGCCGGCCTATCAGGAGCTGGGCTGGAGTGCGACCGCGAGCGGTAATCTGATGGCGCTACTGACACTGAGTCAGGCTGCGGCAGCGCTGCTGTTGCCTTATTTATCCCGAAGCAATCAGGATCGCCGTCTCTGGATTGCTTTAACCCTGATCATGCAATTGCTTGGATTTGCAGGTCTGGCTTTTATGCCCGAATCTTTGCCTTATTTTTGGGTGGTGAGTTTAGGCGCAGGCTTGGGGGGCTGTTTTGCCTTGCTGATGATTGTGGTACTTGATCATCTGGCTGATCCTGCCCATGCCGGACAGCTTTCCGCCTTGATGCAGGGCGGCGGATTTTTGCTTGCAGCGCTTGCGCCTTGGCTGCTTGCAGTATTTCATGGCGTTACAGGTCATTATACGCTCGGCTGGATCTGGCACTTTGCCATGGTCGTGGTGGTGGCCATATTGGTGATCAGGCTCAACCCAACACATTACGGTAAAGCCATCCGCTTGACCCAATAAATCTGCAGCGGCTGAACAAAGGGAAACGTCTTTTTGAGCAGCAGCGTGTGCAGTACTTAACAGGGAAGTTTAAAAAAATAAATAGAATGTGACAATTATGGTCATCTATAGACAGAACTGTATAGACATTAAATCGTTTTTTTGAGTAAAATATGGCAAATTTAATGAAATGTTCTATAAAAAATGCTGAACAATATTTTTCAGGCTCTGGAAAGTTTAGGCCTTACAGCACAAAAACGTGCCATTCATATTCAGTTTTCGAATCAAAATTTAAATACCCAAGTTTTCCTGCAACGCATAGATGGTCAGCATGCGCTGAATGCCGGTTTTAAGGCTGAGCTGATCTGCCTGTCGACCAATGCCAGCATTCCCCTGAAACAGTTCATCGGCAGCCTAGCCGCCATTGATACCGTCACCGATCAGGGGCAACTCAGCCGTGTCACAGGCATTATCACGCAAGCCTTGCAAGGCCAGTCTGACGGTAGTTTAACCCTCTATAAACTCACTTTAGAAGATCCAACGGCTCTGTGGAAACAACGCCGTAACAGCCGTGTGTTTATGAACAAGAGTGTACGTGATGTAGTGGAAGTCGTCTTCAAAGAATGGCAACAAAAAAGCCCCTTATTTGCTTCCAGTCTAACGCTGGACCTCAGTGGACTCAGTCAGGACTACGATGTCCGACCATTCGTGATGCAGTCCAATGAGAGCGACTATGACTTTCTTACCCGTTTGCTACGTAGCGAAGGCATCAACTGGCTGGTGGATGAAGCAGAAAGAACCGTTCCACAAAGTAGTGCTGCGATTCAGCCACAAAAACTGCGTTTGATTGATGACAATAGCCAGTACCAGGCTTTAGAGCGTCGCCAGATCCGTTATCACCGCAGCAGTGCCACCGAACAATACGACAGCATGACCAGTCTGGTCGGACAGCGCTCTCTACAACCGAGCAGCGTACATGTACAACGCTGGCAAGCTGATGCACTGGAACAGGAAGACGGTGCAGGCAGTGTCCAAAGCACGCATAAGCACAGTGAACAACATGACAATGCCAGTCTCGGTCTGGAACAGGCCTGGCATTTTTCACCGGCATGGATGCAAGACCTGAATGGTGAAGATGGTGCAACCTCATCGGGCAATGCCCAGATAGAAAAGCTCAATCAGAACCTGGGACAATATTACGATCTGCAATCCAAACAGTTTGTGGCGAAGACCACCGTCCGTGACACCCATGTCGGTTACTGGTTTGAACTGGCAGAACACCCTGAAATTGATCAACACGATGGCAGTGATAAAGAATTCCTGATCACAGGCAAACACTTCTACAACCAGAACAACTTGCCTAAAGATCTACAGCAGCAGATTCATCAGCTATTGGCCCAAAGTAACTGGCAGATAAAAGAGAGTGACGAACGCCAAGCCAACCAACTGATCCTGCAACGCCGCAATATCAAAACCGTTCCTGAATTTAACCCATTACAACACCGTCCAGCCGCTTCACCACAACGCGCCAAAGTAGTTGGCCCAAGCGGCGAAGAAATCCATGTGGATGAATGGGGCCGGATCAAAGTCCGTTTCCTGTTTACCCGTAGTGAAGACCACAGTCACGATGGTGGTGCAGGGGCCAATGACAACGACACTGATTCAGCCTGGGTCGATGTACTGACCCCTTGGGCTGGAGAAGGCTATGGCGCACGCTTCCTGCCGCGTATCGATGAAATCGTGGTGATCGACTTCTTTGATGGCAACATTGATCGACCATTTGTGGTCGGACGCATTCATGAAGCACAACGCAGCCCGACCAAGTTCGACAATACAGGCAAGCTGCCAGATACCAAAAAACTGGCCGGGATCAAGTCCAAAGAATATCAGGGCGAAGGCTTTAACCAGTTACGTTTTGATGACACCACCGGACAGATCAGCGCTCAGTTGCAAAGCAGCCATGCTGCCAGCCAACTCAACTTAGGTAAACTGAGTCATCCCAAAGACAAGGCAGAAAGCGAAGACCGCGGTGAAGGCTTTGAACTGCGTACCGATCAATGGGGTGCAGTACGAGCTGGAGAAGGTCTACTCGTTTCCACGCACAAACAGGATCAAGCCCAAGGCGAACATCTGGATGCACAGCCTGCTAAACAGCAGCTGGAAGGCAACCAAAGCAATGCCAAAGCCTTAAGTGAAGTGGCCAAGAACCAGCAGACCGATGAAATTGAATCAGTTGATCAACTCAAAGAATTTGCAGAGCAGATTCAAGAGAAGATTGCGCAATTTAAAAAATCATTATTATTGCTGAACTCACCTGCGGGTATTGGTTTAAGTAGCAATGAAGATATTCATTTATCTGCAGATGGGCAGATCAACCAGTTTGCCGGTGATAGTATCAATCTGAGCACGCAAAAAAATCTGGTAGCTCATGTCAGTGGTAAAGCGAGCCTGTTTGCCGCACAGAATGGAATTAAACAGGTGGCTGCCAAAGGTAAGTTTGAAGTCCAAGCCCAATCGGATGGCATGGATTTACTGGCCAAACAAGGCATTCATATTATTTCAACCGAAGATCGGATTGAAATTACCAGCCCCAAAGAAATTGTGATTACTGCCGGTGGTTCCCAGATCAAGCTGAATGGTTCGGGGATTTTCCCTGTGACCAGTGGCAAGTTTGAGGTGAAGGCTGGGCAGCATTTGTTTATGGGTGGGGCAAAAGCAGCATATGAACTTCCAATATTACCAAGTTCAGACTTTGATTTAGTTCAAAAAAGTATGAAATTCGATCTAAGTCAATTGGATATGTTATCTGATTTTTCTCAATCAAAATATAGAATTTATAAGAATAATGGGGCTTTCCACGAAGGGTTTCTAGATGCAAAAGGTCGAACAAAAAGAATTTCATCTTCTGAGATGGAAGAATTGGAATTGATTATCGAACATCCTGATTTTGTTGTCGAAGAAGAATTTTTCGTAGAACCAAATGATAATTTGGAGAACTGAAGTTGGCTAAACTAAATTTCCGCATCACATTTTTTTATTTGGGTTTTAAAGAAGTTGTCCCTAATCTTGAGTATAGGATTCAAACGAGTAATGATATTATTAAATTGACACCTGAATTACAAAAAAAATGGGTAGTCCCTACGATAACGCCTCCCCAATTCATGAGAGCAACAAATAAGAAAGGCGAGACAGAACCTTTTAAAGTGAGTGGAGTGTGCACCATTGAAGTTTATGTGAAAGGAACACCAACATCATATAACCAATGGACATTGATTAAAAAAATACACGTCAATGAAAATTATCTTCATATGAAAAGTATTGAATATGCTTTAAGAGTGCAAATTCCTTTTAGTAAGTTTGGGAAAGCTGTTACAGCCGATAAGGGGACTTCTAATCATCAGTCTGACTATTACCAAGTACAGTCAGGAGATACTTTAAAAACAATTGCTCAGAAATTTAAAAAAGATATCCAAGTGCTGATGAGCAATAATGATATAAAAGACCAGAATAAAATTAAAGTTGGACAAAAAATTTATATTGGAGATGCTGTAAAAAAAGAAAAAATATCAATTAAATCAAGTAATCCAAATGATTTTGTAGATATTGTCTATGAAGTTAAGGCCGGGGATACGCTATCGAGTTTAGCAAGAAAGTTTAAAGTCAATCCTAGTCTGATTGCTATGCAGAATAATATTCCTTTGTCTGATATGAATACACTTCCAGTTGGAAAAATTTTAAAAGTAAAAAATAATCGAGATCGCTATATTCCTGAAATTCTAAAAAAAGAGTTGATGTTTTCAAAAGAAAAAGGTTTAGCAATCACACAGTATCAAGCCAAAGAACCCTCTGCGAAACAAATATTTATAACTTTTAGTGGAGCATTATATTTTATTGGAAGTGCGTTAGATATTGGGATTGCTTATGATGATAACGGAGACTGGATGTTATTTGTTTCTGTTGGTGTAAGTGGTGAAGTTGACCCAAGTAAAGTCCCTCATTTAGCCAATGGTGGAAATATAAATGAATTATCGCAATTGCTAAAAGATGAAAAAAAGCTTAAAGAAAGCTTAAAGAAAGATGTGAGTGTTTCTATGGGAAGCACAACGCTGAATGTGAAAGCCAAGCATGTTTCTGACCTGACTGGTAGTGGGCTAACTTTAACCAATACGCTAAACGTAGGTGCTTACTCAATCAGTCGGACAAATAGTTATGCCACAGTAGATGATGTTGATAGCCATGGAAATGCTGTAAAAAGGGATGTAAGAGGACAAGGTTTTACGGCAGGTGCTGCTTTAGAAACGAAAAAAGCAAAGCAAATGGTTAGTAGTAAACCTTTTGGAATAACTCATTCTGTTGCAAAATCATATACCATCCCTATTTTACTATATGATCGAAATGAGCGCCTAATAAAGGGCAAAGGAAAAGGTATTGAATATGTGGATTAAGACTAAAAATAGTGTAACGTTATTTGTTCTAGCTTTCTTCTTGTCTTCGTCTCTTTTGGTTGCTTGTGGTAATTCCACAAATACAGCGAAACCCCAAAATCATAGTAGCCAACAAGAGGTTGATACTTTATTTAAAAAGGCTGAAGTTTTATTTGAGGAAGATAAAAATCTTGAAGCTTACAAAATATTTAAGCAACTTGCAGAGCAAGGTGATGCTAAATCTCAAAATGTTTTAGGGAGTGGTTATCAACATGGTTTTTGGGGCGAGATTGATCTAAAACAAGCTAAATATTGGTATCAAAAGTCAGCAGATCAAGGTTTTAGAGAAGCTATTTATAATATAGGAGCGCTTGATTTCTTAAATGGTAAACATAAAGAAGCTTTACCATATTTTGAGAAATCAGCAAAAATGAATGATCCAAATGCTTTAAATATGCTAGGTATTTATTATAGTAATGGAATTCTCTTTGATCAAGATTATGACAAAGCATTAGAGTATTTTCGTAAATCAGCCGACCAACAAAATCGTGATGCTGAGTTCAATGTTGGACAAGCTTATTATTACGGTGAAGGAGTTGAACAGGACTATAACAAAGCTTTTGTATGGATTAATAAATCGGCAAATCAAGATTATAGTCTAGCGAAAATTCAATTAGCGGAAATGTACTTTAGCGGTAAAGGTGTTAATAAAAATGTAGCGAAAGCTGTTGAAATTATTAAGCCTTTGGCAGAGTTAGGTGATCCAAAAGCACAGCAAAACTTGAAGTGGTATATTGATCATCCAAATTAAAGTAATAGATGTGAATAGTTAAAATTTTTGAAAAAATGAGTGACTCAAAATATTTTAGATATTTATTCTTAGGTTGATTTAACTGGTAAAAAGCGGATTATCTAGATCCGCTTTATATTCGGCTGGATAAAACAGGATTCCTTAAAATGAAATTTTTGTTTACTACATCAATATTGGCGATAACCTTAACAGGTTGTGATGTACAAGCTAATAAAGTTAGCGGGGAAAGCCAAGGTGTTAACCTAGATTTGTCTAAAATTGATAACGTTGTAAAAAGTAAAGAAAATAATGAGAAAATAAAATATTTTAATGCTTTATTGGTTGAGGCTGAAAATAATAATCCTATTGCGCAAAATTTAGTGGGGGTGGTTTTTGAAAATGGATATTTAAATCAAAAGAAGGATATTAAAAAATCAATCTATTGGTATGAGAAGGCAATAAAAAATAATAACGGGGTGGCTGAAAATAATATGGGGAGTTTGTATGCTCATGGTAATGGAGTTAAGCAAGACTATGAGAAGGCTTATACCTACTATAAGAGTGCAATGAGTAAAAATGTACCTGAGGCTATTAATTCAATCGGCTTTATGTATTTTAATGGTTTCTATCTTGAAAAAAATCTAAAAAAAGCATGTGAATATTATGAGAAATCAGCAAATTTAGACTATGGTTTAGGAGCTGCAAATACTGCTAATTGTTATTATGAAGGTTGGGGAGGTATAAAAGATAAGCATAAGTATTTTAATTATTCTCTAAAAGCTGCTGAAAAAAATTATGCACTGTCACAATTTAATGTTGCTGTTATGTATAAAAAAGGAGAAGTTGTTGATAAGTCAATTGAAAAATCTGTGTATTGGTATAAAAAAGCAATAGAGAATAGTGAACCTCGTGCTGCTTATAATTTGGCGTCGTTATATGAAAAAGGTGACGGAGTAAAACAAGATTTTGATCTTGCGTATGCCTATTACACTTTAGCAAAAGAGTTTGGATTGGATGTCGCTCAAAAAAAATTAGTGGAACTAGATAGTAAAGTAGTTAAAGAAAATATTCGGATTTTAAAAAATGGAGATAGTATACAAATCGCAGTAGATGATCCTTCTGGCAAGTGGGAAATTATGGATGAAGAGGATTATTTGAAAAATAAAAGATAAATATTGTATCTGATTAAATATAAGACTTGTCTTAATAATACTTAGCTTAAATTTTATTTACTAATAGTTCTTATATCTATTTATACAGTAAAGAAAGTAATTGGGTTTTAGTTTTTTAATTTTTCAAATCTATGGATTATTAATTATTGATCCATATAGACGTTTCTCTAAAAAGCATTTTGATAGAGATCCGATTGTCGAAATAGATTTGATGTCTAAGGATTAATTATGTTTGATTTTAAAAAAATAGTTTTTATTTTTACAGTTTTCATTCTTGTTTTTAGTAGTGCTTGTAATTCAAAAAGTACTAGTGGTATTTCTGAAGCTGAAAAAAAAGAATATGTTTCTAAATATCAAGCTGAAATGGATAGTGAGAACTATAAAGATGCTTTTAGTATACTTGAAAAATTAGTTGAAAAAAATGATGATTTTGCAAAGAATGAAATGGGGTTTTTTTATGAGAAGGGTATATTTGTTGAAAAAGATATAAAGAAGGCAATAAAATTTTATGCTGAAGCGGGTAATAATAATTATGTACCTGCAATGTACAATATTAGTAGATTGAAACTAGAGGATGGGAATTCGGCTGAAGCTTTGTCTATATTAAAAAAAATAGAAAGTGATAATTATGCGCCAGCTATTAATCTTTTGGGTATCATGTATAATAATGGGGATTATGTTGATAAAGATTTAAATAAGGCTTTTTTATATTACAAAAAAGCAGCTGATTTGGGAAACCCTGATGCTAAATTCAACTTAGGGCAAATGTATTTTTATGGTGAGGGAGTTAAACAAGACTATAAAAAGTCTTTCTATTGGTATGATGAGTCTGCAAAGCAAAATTATGATTTTGCAAAAATTCAGTTGGCAACATCATATTATAAGGGGTATGGTGTGGAGAAAAATGTTGAGAAAGCTATAAATGTTATTAGTGAAATGGCTAAAAATGGTGATCCAGACGCAATTTATAATATTAGACTTTACTATAAATCTATGGGTGATAATGGGGAATATGAATATTGGGATGTTAAGTGTAAAGGAACTATAGGTTGTGAATAATATTTTATATTAAAAATAAAATTAATTACTCAGTATCAACTAGATGGGAAAAATTAACTAAGTTGATACTGAGGTGGTTATTAATTACATAAGAAAAATTGATCAAATATCTTACTAAACTGAAATGGTATTAGCTGGAGGAGCTGCGGGTGCAATTTTAAGCAAGCGTCTACTTGGATTTTTAGGTATTACGCCTCATGCTAAAGTTGGGCAGTTAATTATAACTGTAGCAGGATTAGGTGGTGCTACTGGTTCAAGTATGTTTGTGGATAAAGCACTATATCAAAGTATGGGATTGTGTAAATAATGGGTTTTAATTTTTTATCTTTATTTTTAGTATATTATTGTTTTTGGTAAGTTGTTTATATTCTTATAATTTTATGAATAAAAATAAGTTTATAGAATTGAATTTTCCTAAAATCAATGGAAAAAAATACTCATTTTATGAGATTTTTGAAATACAATCTCTGTTATTTTCTTTTTTATTCATTATAATATTTTCTATAAGAAAAGTGGGCGCCTCCCAGTTTATGATGATAAACATAATGTAGTAATGAATAACTTTTCTAAAGATGAGTTGATTGAATTTGTTAATAATAATTACATTTTTTTAAAAAAATATTCTTTGATTTTTTTTATTTCTGGGGTGTTATTTGTTGGATTATTAACTTATTTCTTTATTTTTAAGTATTAATTTTTGTAATTTTAGTATTTTTTAATGGGTGTGGGTTTTATAAATTTTATTTTTGTTAAGTTGTTGTAATAAAAATAAGGTGAAGTAAAAGGTGTCGAATATGTGGATTAAGACTAAAAAGAATGTTTTGTTAATTGTTCTGACTTTGTTTTTATCTTCATTTACTTTAGTGGCTTGTGGTAATTCTACAAACACAGCAAAGCAGGAAGCTAACAATAGCCAACAAAACGTTAATTCTTTATTTGAAAAAGCACAAAATTTATTCGACGATGATAAACCCCAAGAAGCATATAACATTTTAAATAGGCTTGCTGAGCAGGGAGACGCTAAGTCTCAAAACTCTTTAGGTAATGGCTATCAACATGGTTTTTGGGGCGAAATTGATCTAAAACAAGCTAAGTATTGGTATCAAAAAGCAGCAGATCAAAATTATGCGGGAGGCATCTATAATTTAGGTATCTTAGAATTTTTACAAGGAAATTATAAACAGGCTTTACCGTATTTTGAAAAAGCTGCAAATATGAATAATGCTGATTCCATCAATATGGTAGGAATTTATCATCAAGAAGGAATAGTTTTTGAACAAAATTATAAAAAGGCACTTTCATATTTTTCTCACGCTATAGATATTGATGCGGATAATGCAAGTGCTTTATTTAATATTGGACAAGCTTATTACTATGGAGAAGGGGTCAAGCAAGACTATAAAAAAGCTTTTGTATGGCTTACCAAATCTGCAAATCAAGATTATAGTCTAGCGCAGATTCAATTGGCGGAGATGTACTTTAGTGGTAAAGGTGTCAATAAAAATGTTGCGAAAGCTGTTGAAATTATTAAGCCCTTAGCAGAGTTAGGTGACCCAAAAGCGCAACAAAACTTGAAATGGTATATTGATCATCCAAATTAATGTAATCAAGATGATCTTAATCTCAAATGGGGAATTATGAATGAAGAGGTATAAAAAATTATGAAAAGTAAATTTTTTACTTTGTTGTTTTTATCATCCTTAATTGGGGGATGTGGTAGTGTAAATGCTAATAAGAGTAATCATAATGATCAGATCAATAGTGATGATGTTCAGATAGGGAATGCATATGAGGAATTAAAAATGATTGCAGAAAATGGTAATCAAGTTATTCAGGAGTTATTGTTAAAATGTTATGAAGAGAGTTTAAATGGTTCTCAAACCACTTATAGAATTTATAAAGAGGGAAAAGTTATTTATTGAGGGGTTCTAGATTGTAAAGGAACACCTAAACCTAGTTTTACAAAAAATAATGAAACAGATGATGACTTAGAAATTTTTATAGAGCATGAACTAATAGTTGAAGAAGAAACATATTTAGGACCTAAAAATGAGTAATTCTCATCTTAAGTTTTATTGGGACTGTTCTAAATTTTGTGTAAGTACTTAATTTTCATTTATCCTTCAGAGGATAATTACAAAAGGTACTTCACATGGATGAAGCAACAATCAAAAGTATGGCTGCCGAATTGGCTAAAGGTCTAAAAACACCAGAAGACTTAAACCAAATGACAGCAGTCTTTAAAAAATTCATGATTGAAACTGCACTCAATACTGAACTTTCAGACCATCTCGGTTATGAAAAGCATCAGCCCAAGAAAGGCTCAAATAGCCGTAATGGGTTTAGTTCTAAAACCATTACAACTCAAGATGGACAACTGGCTTTAGATATTCCCCGTGATCGAGAAGGTTCATTTGAGCCACAAATTATCAAAAAGCACCAAACACGCATCACCAGTATGGATGACCAAATCCTCTCACTGTATGCAAAAGGAATGACTAATAGGGAAATTGTAGCCTTCTTCAAAGAAATGTACGATGCCGATGTGTCAGCATCTCTCATCAGCAAAGTTACCGATGCTGTGATTGAGCAAGTGACTGAGTGGCAAAATAGAGCCTTAGATAGCCTTTATCCTGTTGTCTATCTTGACTGTATTGTTGTCAAAGTCCGTCAGCACTCCAATGTGATTAACAAGTCCGTATACCTTGCTTTAGGCATCAATATGGATGGGCAAAAAGAATTACTGGGTATGTGGATTGCTCAGACAGAAGGTGCCAAATTCTGGCTGTCAGTCATGACAGAGCTAAAAAATCGAGGAGTACAGGACATTCTTGTTGCCTGTGTAGATGGATTAAAAGGCTTTCCTGACGCGATAGCCTCTGTTTACCCTCATACTGATATTCAACTGTGTATTGTGCATGTTGTACGCAATAGCCTGAGATTTGTAAGCTGGAAAGACTACAAGGCTGTTACGTCGGGTCTGAAAGCGATTTATCAGGCAAGTACAGAGGAAAATGCTTTAAAGTCCCTAGACATCTTCTGTGATCAATGGAATCACCAGTATCCCAAAATTGGAGAATCCTGGCGGGCCAATTGGGAAAATATCCGAACGATCTTTAGCTATCCAGCCGAAATACGTCATGCTATTTATACAACAAATGCGATTGAGTCGTTGAATAGCGTAATACGCCATTCAACGAAGAAAAGGAAAATCTTTTCATCTGATGACTCAGTAAAGAAGGTCATTTACTTAGCAACATCA
>NZ_AMZS01000069.1:0-10791 GCF_000314615.1 Acinetobacter sp. WC-323 | reverse complement strand
TGGCTTTGTTCAAAAAAATTGAGTTTGGAAATTGCTCAAGCAAATCCTGAGATTGATACAAACGAAATCATCTCATCAACCTGGTTCAACCGTGAGCTAAGAGCATTTGAATTATTCAATGCGGAAAAGAGCATGTGTGATGAACTCATGATTTATCACTTTGCAAACTGGTTACTTGAAGCGAAAGCAAAACAGAACCGTTTGAAAAACTCATCTCAACCGAACCAGAAGCAACCAGCTAAATCCAAAGACACGCTGACTGATAAACAAAGACATTTCTTTGCAAGCAAGTTATCCCGTTTACCTGAGTTTGCTAAATATTCAATTGGAAACGAAAGCTATGAGCAACTGGCTAAGCGTTTGGAATCAATGCTTAAAGAACCTGCAAACCTCAAGAAATGGGCTGAGTATCTGATCAACATCAGCAATGAACACAAGGGGAATGCAGCATGAGCATAACCCTATCGAACTCAGATATCCGATTTCTTTTAATTCAGATGGCCAAAATGAAACGCCGTCCGCACTACGAAATTATCGTTGTTCGGCAGGTGATCAGCGCATTTCACAACAACACTGAACATAAACTTAAAAATGAAGTATTGGCACTGGCTGATTTGAGCCGTCGAGCGGGAGAGAACCAATGAATTCTATGGCGAAAAGTAAATTATTCGGCTTGGCTGAAGACCGCACTGATGTATGGGCAACGCCACAGGATTTCTTTGACAAATTAAATGCAATTTTTGATTTTGATTTGGATGTATGTGCTTTACCAGAGAATGCGAAATGTGAGCGTTACTTTACACCTGAAATTGATGGTCTATCACAAGAATGGACAGGTACATGCTGGATGAACCCGCCCTACGGACGTGAAATTAGTCTATGGATCGAGAAGGCAGTTGAAACAGCAAATGCAGGGTACACAGTAGTAGCTTTACTGCCTGCGCGGACAGATGTTGGCTGGTGGCAGTCTCATTGTCTTAATCGCGAAATTCATTTTATACGCGGCCGATTGAAATTTGGCGGTTCTAAAACAAATGCGCCGTTTGGCTGTGCTGTAGTTGTTTTTCGTCCAAGCCTTAATGATGTGAGGTGGGAGCAAAGCCAGTGAACACAATGCTGAATGAACGCCCGATTTGCCGAAAACGTGCCCGTAAGCTTCGCAAAAGACACGGCGTGCGTGTTTACTTCTCAAAGCGCCTTGAATGCATGGTATGGGTGAAAACTGCATGAACTCAATGAGCATCGATCAGTATCGCCGTGAAATTCTTAAACAGCAAAACAAGCCTAAGACTGCTAAACGCAACAAGTTTTACGCTCAAAAGATAGAGTTTGACGGTATTACGTTTGATAGCAAAAAAGAGCACAGGCGGTATATCGAGCTCAAAGCGATGCAACAGCGGGGTGAAATATTCGGATTAGAACATCACACAAAATTTGAACTTGCACCAAAAACCAAGATAGAGGGAGAAAAACGGGCAAAGCCAGCATTACGTTATTTTGCTGATTTTACATATTACATCATTACCGGTGATTTTATCGTTGAGGATGTCAAGTCAGCAGCAACCAGAAAGTTAGCGAGCTATCGCACCAAAAAACATCTCATGCATACATTGCATGGGATAAGCATCACAGAAATATAGGTACACAGAAATGTTAATTGAAAAATTTGATTTTTTAGAATTATTACGACTTGCGATCGCTCAATCTAACGGTAAAGGGAAAATAACAAAGGATGTAGTTTTAGGAGAAATTGCATTGATGCCTGCTCAAGCTAAGAAATGGGCAGAGCTGCTTATTGAGAGAGTTGATTTTGAGCGCATTGCATTGGTGACTGAATCCAAGAAAATTTATGAGACCAATATCATTAACGGCAAAGAAGTCAAAAAGCGTATTGATGAGATACCTGGTAAGGTGGAATTTAAGAAAGGGGAGATTAACTCTGCAGATTTTTTCCGGGTGCGAAATGTTCTAGCCAGTAAGATCCACAAGGAAATGATCAAGAAGAATTTTAAACCCAATAATTGCCAGGGCGACTTAACAAATGTGGCCAAAGGGATTGCTGAGGTGGTATTGCGCGGCCGGTTATTTACTAAGGCAATGTGTAGCCCATGCCAAGGGTTAGGTAAGATTGAATTGTTTAATGACAAAGGTTTTCCAGACGGTTCCAAATTCTGTGAAAAATGCGGGGGATCGGGAAAACGTCCATATACACTGCATGAGAAAATTACGATCGCAAAATTGAATGTTACGAAGTCAGGATATTCAGAACGATATGCGCCGTATGAGTTAATTGCTGAGGCAGCTATCGAAAATTGGGAATATTGTATTAGAGACAGCCTGGCCAGATCGTTTCATTTTGAATCAAGTGAAATTTCACTTGCTTGACATAAACAGAACGGTTCAGTATAAGTATTTCTAAAATGGGCGTTTTATTGATTGGTCGCCCTGAAAGATTTCCAAGGCTCGCTTAAAAGCGGGCTTTTTTATACCTAAAAAATAGGAGCAAAATTATGTAAGTAAAGGGGGGTGCCACCCGAACCAAGAGCAAATAAACGAGGATTAGAGCTGAATGGATTCCGGCAAATAGATCTAACTGTTGAAATGTAGGGTTAGATGTTTAATTTTTTATAATAAAGCGGTATCCAGATAAATGAAAAATAAACCAATAATTCCATGGCAAGGCGGAAAATCAAGACTAGCTAAAGACCTGCTACCATTATTTCCAGATCATTCCTGTTATGTTGAGCTGTTCAGCGGAGGCGCTGCATTGTTCTTTATGCGAGAAGAACCGGCCAAGACTGAGGTCATTAATGATTTAAATGGCGAGCTGATCAACTTGTATCGAGTTCTACAAAATCATTTAGAAGAATTTATACGGCAATTTAAGTGGTGTATTACAAGCCGCCAGATATTTGAATGGGAAAAATTAAAAGTACCCGAAACGCTGACTGATATTCAGAGAGCAGCGCGATTTTACTACCTTCAGCAACATGCATTCGGTGGCAAAGTTACTGGCCAGACCTTTGGTTATGCAACCACTGATCGTGGCTTAAATCTTTTGCGGATTGAAGAAAACCTCAGCGCTGCTCATTTACGTTTGAATGGCGTGTATGTAGAAAACTTATCTTGGGATAACTGTTTTGATCGTTATGATCGTGAACACACTTTCTTCTATGCAGATCCGCCTTACTTAGATACAGCAGGCTATGGGATCGATTTCCCTATAGAACAATATAAATTGCTGGCAAATAAAATGAAGAATTGCAAAGGGAAAGTAATGCTGTCAATTAATGATCATCCTTTAATCCGCGAAATATTTGATGGCTTTCGAATGGAAAGTACATCCCTTAAATATTCCATCGGTAAAGATAAGGCAGCAAAGCAAAAAACTAGTGGCGAGCTTATCATCATGAATTATTAAACCCTCGCTCGCATCAGCGCAATGCGAGTCAACTGGCCGAGCGTATTTCGGCACAAGAAGCCCCGCTGACACACATGTTATTAGCGGGGCTTTATACTTTATGTGTTAAGCTGTGAATCATAATTTAACGGATAATTATGATGAATATTTGTGTTGGTGGTGATCTGGACGGTGTGGTTGTGACCAACCGAGAAGGGACCTATTTTGAAGCAAGCGAAATTGATGCTACCAAGCAATCATCGTATAACCGCCAGACATACATTGTTGAAGGTAAGCCATACAGGTTTTGGCTATGTGCGCAAGTGCCTTATGCAGAGACAACAGTAATAGCCAATAAACATCTAGCTCAAAAATATCCCTATTTATCTTAATTTAATGCTTAGAAAAAGATGGCTCGTCGAAAGATGGGCTTTTTTGTTTTTTGTGGTATAAATTTATTTCCAATAATAAGGGGATAAAAATGTTAATCAAAATTGAAGAAAATATTTATGTTAATAAAAATCATATAGTATCAGTTAAAATATTTCCTCAAGGAGGTGGCTCTGTAAGAGTTGCTATAGATACTCTCCACACATCCAACTCTAGTACAGGAAGTATTTTTGTTGATTTGGAGAGTTCTACTGACTTGGCGTTTTTATTGAGCGCATTACAAGATTAGGATATTAAGACCTCCTTCGGGGGGTTTTCTTTTATGCCCAGCTTCGGTTGTTTTTTATTGTCCAAATTTAGATGTTCTCTTACAAAAGCAAAAGAAACTTGAACAGACTTTTACCCCGATAATATTGATACAATTTTTCATTTCTGAAAAAGTATCAATGGGTGAAATCAATGGTTGATTATATTCCTGATCTAGATCAAGAAGAAGAAACATTAATTACAGCTAAAATCGACTCAGCTTTAGAAAGGTTTAAAAAACGCAGGATTGAGTCTATTTTGCGTTATGTTGAAGAGGAAACAGATGATGTTATTGAGATACGCATGGAATCTTCTACTCGAAATTAAAAATAAGTTCGAGCTCGCTTATGCGAGCTTTTTACTATCTGAAACAAACATATATAACAGATTACAAGTTGCTGATTAAAAATTACACTTTTCAATATGCTTTTAGTCTAATGTCGATAAGTCACAGAAACTTATAGAATTATTCTAAAGGAAATGTAAAATGCCTCAATATTTGAAAATTGCTGAGAATATATATTCTAAGTTTGAAGAGGAGGATAAATTTTCAACTAATCCGCAAAGATTATTGGACTCAATATTTTTACAGCTTAGAGAAGAACTCAAGGACACGGATTTAAAGCTTCAATGTCAATTCATTGATGTGGAAGACAGTTTTAAAAATTGTATGGATCGGAAAGTTAATTTAGATCTAAGCCTCATACCTCACCATAGCCACACAGATGAGTTTATTCTTTGGCTGGCGAGCTTGGTTGAGAATGTTACGGAAGGTGGTGTAAGAAGAAAGCCACGCCAATTTAAAGATCTTCCTCCTGATATCAATTTTGATTCTGAAATTAGAAAATTGCTTTCCAATTTTTCAAAGACCAAATCAACTGAAGATATCGCTGCTTACTTCAATAGCCAAGATTATAGAGATCAAAATAATTTTAAAGATTGAGTTAGATATATTTTGCAAATCAATTTTATATAACTTATAGTGAGTTACATTACATTCTCAATGTATATATTTGATTTCTGCCCGCATTTTCACCAAAAGTGCGGTTTTTTTTGGTCTTTGAAAAATAAAAAAAATTGAAATGCCACCGTGACATACGGGTGAAAGAATGGACATCGACAAGTATTTTAAACTCACGAGAAAACGTGAACATAAAAAGAAGCCGCGAAACAAGCCCTTGCCGAAAGCCAGTGAAAAATATTTAGAAGCTTTTGAGGATATGGAACGAGCCTTACAGATTTTGGAAATTAAATATGAAACGTTGTTCCAGTTTAAATCAACCAAACACTGGCGTTTTGACTTCCTTTTAATTGAGTATCGAATCCTAGTTGAAATAGCAGGTGGACCTTGGTCAGCAGGCAGGAAAAGAAAATGTTTTTCTCATGATGCTGATCGTGAATCCACCGCCTATGAAATGGGATTTACTATCGTTCGTTTAGAGTCAGCCGCAAGATTTAAGATAAATGAAGCGGGGCCATTACAGATCCAAGCTAACTTTACACAACAATGGCTTAAAAATTTAAAGAGGCATACATTTAATGAGCCAAATCAGACCATTTCCACCGACTGACTTGATCGACCAGGCAGACAACGAGGAAGCAATACGCCTTGCACCTGCGCCGGATCTCATGGATTGGGTGGTAAAGAATTTTCTAACCATTGGTGGACTATTACATAACCCGGATCATGACCATATTGCTGAGCTCATCCACGAGAGCGAAGATTTCCTTGCATTTGCATGGGCATCATCAGCATGTGTCGCCAAAAAGCGTATGGTGCTAGGCCAGTGTGAAAAGGTGATGTTCAACCAGGGAGGCTGGCGTAAAGCAAGACAAGAACAGCAGATGCGAGACTGGTTCGGTTATGTCCCAGTTTATCTTATTACCATTGATGCCAGTTTTTGTGAACAAGCCTCTGATCGGGACTTTTGTGCATTGATCGAACATGAGCTTTACCACATCGGAGTTGAGCGAGATCCGGAAGACGGTGAGCCGATCTATAGCGATATGACAGGCCTGCCTAAACATTATCTTGCTGGCCATGATGTTGAAGAGTTTGTCGGCGTGATCAAACGATGGGGAGCAAGCGAAGACGTGAAGCGACTTGTTGAAGTGGCGAAGCAAGCGCCGTTTGTAAATGATGTAAATATTTCCAAGTGCTGCGGTACTTGCATTATCAGTTGAGCCGTTTGGCTCTTTTTTTGGCCATCTTGTTATACGTAGTCATACAAAGAGGTGAATATGGCAGCCTTAAAAGAGCCTGTGAAAATTTTTATAGTTCAAGCTCTTGCGTGCCGTGATACACCTCAGGAAGTAGCAGATCTGGTAAAACAAGAGTTTGGTCTTGATGTAGATCGCATGCAATGTGCATCCTACGATCCAACAAAAGTTGCGGGCCGTAATCTGAGTAAGAAGTATGTCGAACTTTTTGATGAAACAAGATCTAAGTTTGATGAGGGTTTGATTGATATCCCCATTGCGAATAAACATTACCGTTTAAAGCAATATCAGAAACAACTCGAAAAGACGAAGAACGTAAAACTGCAGTTAAAGATTCTGGAGCAAGCCGCAAAGGATCTAGGCGGACAGTTTACTAATCGTCAGGAAATTACTGGAAAAGGTGGAGGACCACTTCAGACGGTGAACTCCAATACTCCAGTAACGAAAGAAGAATATTTAAAAGCCCGTAAGGAGGTCTTGGATGAGTACTGATCCGGCACGTGATCAAGCTATCCAGATTGAGGCGCAGGAAGATCTATATTTTTTCACCAGGTACATGTTTAAAGAGCGCCGTGGATATAAGTGGATGCAAAACTGGCACCACTTAGAAATCTGTGAAGCCTTGATGAAAGTCTATCGAGGGGAAACCAAACGATTAATTATTAACGTTCCACCCCGATATTCGGCTCTATGTTCGGTGAGCAATCCAAAGCTTATAAGATCATGTTTGCTGCAGATAAAGCCTATGCAATTGCAGCAGCCGGTATTGCGATTCAACAGAATATTGCTCAGGCTGCCAAGGTTGGTTTTCCTCAAAACTTGCCATTAATTGCAGGGGCGATTGCTCAAGGTGCCAGCATTATCAGTAATATCCGAGCAATCAAGGATCAAGGCTTTGCTGAGGGCGGTTATACGGGTAAAGGTGGTAAATACGAGGTTGCCGGATCTGTTCACAAGGGCGAGATCGTATGGTCACAGGATGATATTAAACGCTGGGGTGGTGTTAATTTAGTTGAGAGTATGCGTAAGAGTGCGAATCCTGAAGCACTCCTCAAAAACAACTCAGCTGACAATATTATGCGCCGTGCACTGATGAGCTCAAATGCCTTTATGGAAAGCCAGAAGAAATCTGACATTTTTAATCAAGCTGGAAAAGATCAGATTATCTATAAGGCTAATCAGACTGCAGAGACTCCAAAGATCTCTACAGGTTCGGATCTGTATCATGATGGCAAAGTTTACTTCTCACCAAATGGACTGGTTCAGGATCGTTCTAATCTTGAGGATGTCCATGATTTCACTCTGGGCAGCTCTGCACGGCCACAGGCTGAGGCGATTGCTTCAGTTCAGCCAACAGCACCTACGATCAACTTTAAAATTGAAGTTGTGAACCAGGTGAAAGGGGTAGCGATTGAGGCAGAGCAACTGGATGAAAATACTGTTCGACTTATTGTAAAAGATGAGTTAGATAAGAAGTTGCCACGTGAGGTACCGAAAATTGTGAGTGATCAAATCAAGGAACCTAACTCGCCGATCAGTCGAGCCATTTCGACCAACACGACTGCACGGCGTAATCGTTAATTGTGCGAAGCCACCTTTCGAGGTGGTTTCTTTAAATTTTATTTCAGGGTAATAGATAGATTTACCCAAATTTGAATATTTGTTTGAATTGTTTAAGATAGTTCAAAATTAAATATTATTTAGAAATAAGTTTATTAATATTTAGTTTTTCTAAATTATAAAATTTATTTCTAAAATAGATTGGAAATTAATTATTTAAAAGCTATTTTATATTTATTTTTTGAGATTTTAAGATGTTATATCGGGGTAGTTATAAAATAGAATCAATAGATGATATGGGAGGTGGCTCTTTTGGAGTTGTTCAAAAAGTCAAAGTCTATAATCAAAAAGATTACCTATGTGGCATTTATGCAATGAAAACAATGAAATCTGATGCGAGAGAGATAGAAAACTTTCGAAATAGATTTAAACGGGAAGGTCACTTACAAGCAAGATGTTGTCATCCTAATATTGTATCAATCTATATTTGTGATTTGGAGAGTCCTGAACCTTGGTTTGTTATGGAACTGGGTGAGACAGATGTTGAAAAACTTATTTTAGGTGGAAATTTTCCCACTGCTGAAAAATTAGAGTGTATTTTACATTTGCTCTTAGGTATGAGTCATATACATCAGCAACATTTATTACATCGAGATATTAAACCATCAAATATGGTGAAAGTTGGAAGTACATATAAAATAGCTGATTTTGGTTTAGTAAAAAGCACGGTCTCTAATCCAGGCTCTACACCCTTAACCCAAATTGGACAAGGAATGGGTACGCCAGGCTTTATGGCGCCAGAAGCTGCTTTTGGAGTTTTTAATAACTTTACAGATATTTATGCTATTGGAACTTTCATTGAATATGTGTGTTATAACGATGCAGTTCTTGAGCGGAAATTATCATCTATCATTCATAAGTGCCATGAATACATGCCTGCCCATAGATTTCAGTCTATTAATCAGATTTTAGATGCTTTTATGCCTATTTATCAGGAGATGAAAAATGCTTGAATTGATAAGTGTAGCTGCATTTTCTCATTCTAAATCAATAGAAAAAACAAATGAAGATGCCATACTCCTACCATTAAGAAAGGGTAATGGATATGTATTTGCAATTGCAGATGGGGTTGGTTCTTATCAGGGAGCGAATTATGCATCAAAGTTAGCAATTGAGTTTTTTGCAAGAATTCATAAAATTCCTGAACAAGATAGTGTTGAAAAAGTTTTACTAGAACTTAAAGATAAATTGCATGAGCTTGAAAATACTGATAAAGAATTTTACCAAGCTGCCACAACCCTTACTTTAGGCTTTATTGAGGAGAGTGGTCTCCATATCATTCACGTTGGTGATAGTAGATTATATTTAAAGAATGAACATAAGCTAATTAAATATACTAAAGACCATACCCAACATCAAAAGTTATTAGATGCTGGATTATATACTGAGCGTCAATTAAAAAAGATGCCAGGTAAAAATATTTTAACCACTGCTTTATCAACTCGAATCAACCTTGAATATCAGTATATATTTCTTAGTTCTGAAGATATCGTTGATGAAAATAAAGAGTTAGTAGTTAATATCATGTCAGATGGTGCATATGATTTTTGGGAAAAAAGACCTAAATTTTCTATTAATACAATGAATAATCCGATGGCTTTTAGTGCAAGTTTACAAAAGAGAATTGAGAAGAGTGGTCCTATTGATGATTATTCTTTAGTATCAGCTAAATTTAGAATATTTAAATAATATTGTCTTTTTAGAAAATATTATGAGAAATTTTTTATTTTTTTAAAGCGCCAATAGGCGCTTTTTTATTACCTGAAGGAAAGTTATGTATAAGTTAAAACTTAATCCTCAAACAAGTGGCTATGGCGTGACACTAGGTGATGATGTGAAACGCCAGCAGTTTGATGGAGGGCGTGGCCGTTATTACATCGATGTAAAACGTAATAGCCACATAGTCGATGTGAACTGGAGTTTAAGCAAAGTCGACTTCAATAAAATGATGGCCTTTTGGCGTGTTTACCAAAGTCAGCCTGCATCCTTCTATGTGGATCTGGTTATTGATCAGGGGACACGACAGCAATACCTATGTAACTTCATGCCAGGTACTTTTAAAACCAATGAGGTCAACGGCAACCTGTACCGGGTCAATGCCCAGCTGGAGGTCGTACAGAATCAGAAAAACCTGGCTGCTGATCAGGCCTTAATTAAAGATTGGGTGGTGTAATGGATCAGGAATATGCAAAGTTCTTTCTCAATCGTACGGTCGACATTTATCAGCTGGAGTGTATCGAGCTGACACATCCGTCATTCATTAATACCTATCGGGTGGTCCGGAATGATGATCAGGGTGTTTATGTCCGGCACAAGGAGAATGACAGCCAGTTGTTCTATGAATATCTGCCTGCCGAGATTCAGCGTTCGGGCATGCTGGGTGATCTGGACCAGTCCTTGACGATTTCAATATCAGGCTTGGGTGATGTGCTGCCGGATGAGTTTGAGCGGGTGATGGAGGGGCAATACCCCGATATCAAGCCAACGGTAAATTACCGGCTTTATAGCTCGGACAATCTCGATACACCGATGTATTACCTGCTTGGGCTGCAACTCTCAGGCGTGGCCTTGGACCACAAGGCAGTCACATTTAAAGCGGAGTCACCGCGATTGAATACCGCCAAGACTGGCGACATCTTCTCACTGGATCGCTTCACCGGTCTCAAGGGGGCGTTATGAAAGGTCATGATCATTTACTCGACCGGCAATACGATCAGGAAAATTACAACTGTGTTCACTTTGCCCACGAAGCTGCGATGGATCTGTATGGCATAGACCGTGGGGAAGCACTGGAACTGTTTATGCAGCCTAAGGGTGAAATCACTTTTTTACCTTCACGTTTGAAATTGCTTAAT